>CAILBF010000078.1 GCA_903832395.1 uncultured Actinomycetes bacterium
GCAAGCGTGAGGCAAAACCCGCAGCTGCAATCAGTAGCGGTGAGCGAGTTACTGCAGATGCCAGCCACGGATAGGCAACCATAGAAACGCCATCACCCAGATTTGAAATCGCCGTGGCGATCCATAATCTCCAGTAAGAACTTCCCAATGATTTAGCCACCGTCTGAGATTACTTCAGCCTTTTGTGTGACGGTAGTTAGGAACTCAA
Source organism: uncultured Actinomycetes bacterium (assembly GCA_903832395.1). GTDB lineage: Bacteria > Actinomycetota > Actinomycetes > Nanopelagicales > Nanopelagicaceae > Planktophila. The sequence goes on from CAILBF010000078.1 coordinate 209, forward strand.
ATTAAGAGAAGTTTTTTAGCCTTCTCGACGGCAGTGTGGCGGCCATCGGCATCCAGTTTGCGATAGGTATTGCGTAAATGGGTCTTCATTGTATTTTGTGAAATGTGTAAAGATTTGGCGATGGTGCTAATTCGACTACCACTGGCCAAATGTTGAACAATCTCTAATTCACGAACCGTCAATTTCCTAGTCGAGTCACTCTCGTGTTGATTATGAGTATTGATCCGTGTGGTCATTTCTTGAGCTAATTTTTCCAAATAGATTGTTGGGCGCTCTGCTGCCGCGCGAACTATCAAAGGATATAAGTTGGTTTGACGCAAAAAGTATTCGTGATAGCCGCTTTCAGCACCCAAATCTAGGGCTTTATGCAGCGGCTCAAGAGCCACACTTCCGTTGCCAATATTGAGACTTGCCTGAGCCAACCACTTATTAATTTTCTCTCGAACTGTATTTTCCGGCAATGCTGAAACAAGTCCGGCGCCTATTTTAGGATCTTTCTCCCACTTCATGCTCGTCTCTATCTGTCTAACTAGTTCAACACGAGGCATTCGCGATATTAGCTGTTCACACCGCGGCATATCTTTGAGCTTAATCTTTAGAAATAACTCACTCATATCGACAAGCCAGCTCAATTGATTTGGGAGTGGTAGGTTCTTTAGAAACTCGTGCGCTTTAGCTATCGCCTCTGATGCAATGGAGAGCAGTCCCTGATTAATTTGAATTCTTGTTACCGTCCCGACGGCCATGAAATACCAGGGCCAAATTTCCCACGCTTCGGCTAGCTCCATAATTTTATGTGAATTCGCAATTGCCAAATCAAGTTCGGATGCCTCTAGTTGGCACCTAACCAAGACCATCATGGCATCAAGGGCACCGGAGATAGTTCTATAACCTTTCTCCTCGGCTTGGGCGATGGAAATATTGGCCAATTCGCGAGCTTGGAAATAATGACCCTGCGAATAAAGAACCATGGATCTCATAGCGTTAAGGTGATACGAAGTAACCGCCGCAGTATCGAGTCTCGATAGCGCCTGTGCCGCTAAGTAAAATCTAGTTAATTCTTGGAAGTCATCGTGGAGAAAGGCAATTCCTGCGCCAACCCGGAGCACCGCAATCTGATCACTGGCTTGCAGTGACGTCTCATCTCCTTGTGGCACTGTAGTCAGCTCAATTTGGAGAGAGGCGCGAGAGAAATCGCCTCGAGCAAAATTCACATGTGAGCGCACCATTGCGCAGAGGGTTTTAATAAAGACAGTTTCTGGACTATTTAAAGAGATAAATTCTAACTCTGCCGCCATGGCTTCGGCCTTTGGGAAATTTGAATCAACTAAATACCCCACTACTTGTATGGTCTTGCGCCTGATGACCCCTCGTGGCGAATTATCACCCGCAAATTGCGCCCATTTAATCAATAAATCTCCACGGCCAACGGCTGCCATTTCCCTGACAGCTTCACGAAAAATCTCAAAAAACAATCTTTGATCCCCGGAAGCAAATGCATGAACTAATGCTTTTGAAGTTTCCCCTCGTTGAAGGAAGAGCTCAGTCAATAGGATTTGGGTTGATTTAAGCGCCTCGCTGTCGATTTGAGGAATCTGTGAAATGGCTTCAAAAACTAAAGGGTGAAACCTGTAAGTACGTTTAGTCGTAGTTGATGCACTCAAAAAGAGTCCGTCCGTTACCAATTTATTAATAAAGGATTCTGGAAATGCATCTCCAAGAAGGATTGAAGCTAATTCAATATCAAACTCTTCTAGCAAACTCAACTTAATTAACTTTGCCCGGTCTTCGCTATTGAGCGAGTTAACAGTTTCTAGAGCCAATAGATTTAGAGGATTGGCATTGGATGCAATTGCATCTGATATTTTGCTATGCGCATTATTTTTCCCAATATTTCTACACATTAACTGCACTGCTGCGGGCCAACCACCACATAACTCTATTTCCGCGGCGTTTCCATTTTCGTGCAGATCTATATTATTAATACTAGCGACAGCTTCAATTTCTGCAGTAGAAAATTTGAGATCTTCACTTGTAATCAGGTTTAAATTACCGAGGGATACGTACCGTGCTAGGGAGGCATCAGTTGTTGCCCTTCGCACAATTACGATATGTACATTATCTGGTACTGCATCAATTAGAAGTTGCCTAAATGGAAGAAGTCCTTCGTCTGCTCCGCGACCGAAATCAATGACAAAATTTACTTCACCTGCATACGCACCGACCGCTCCAACAATGGCTTTAAGGGAGTTTGATTTGTTTAAATTATCCGGGATCAGGTGGATAATATTTATTTCGGGAAGACACTCTTGAATTGAACTTACGAGATGTGCCTTGAAATCTTCAAATGTGTCATTGGCGTCCACGGTGTACCAAATTGTTGGTCGGAGGCTCCATTGAGCCCACTCAGAGACAAGGGTTGTCTTGCCATAGCCTGACGGAGCGATCACTAATGTCGCACTCGGAGTTTGTGCCTCAAGGAGCGGGAAAAGCTGGCTGCGAGATAGAAAGGTGTGCGAAATAGCGGGAGGTCTCGAGCGAGGAAGGCTCACCCCTTTGAATTCGGCGCCAATCGGGTTCATAGGGCTAGGGTAACCCCTCAATGCCAGATTACAGAGAGTTTCTCACCCCATAAGGGGTGAGAGGGTGGGGCTATTTATTAGATAGGGCAGTTAATGCCCAAACAATCGCAACTACATCGATGAGCTCTTGGGCGAGCGCTCCCTCACTTGCCGTTGCCAAACCAAGAGCACCTGCGACCATAACAAGAAATGACAGGGACATTCCAAGACCTGCTGCCTGAACTGCTTTTCTTCGAGATGTCTGAGCAATCCGGATGGCCTGTGAAAGATGCTCAATGGAGTCCTCGACAATAACAACATCGGCGGCCTCACTTGCCGCTGTTGCACCACGCGCTCCCATAGCAACGCCAACATGTGCCAAGGCCAATGCAGGTGCGTCATTGATTCCATCACCTACAACAATCACGGTTCCATGGCTGGTATTCATAAACTCTTCAGTGATATCTAACTTACCTTGCGCACTCACATGCGAATAAACCTGAGTAATTCCAACTGAAGCGGCAACCTCTTGCGCAGTTGAATCACGGTCGCCAGTAATTAAAGCAATCTGCTTTACTCCTGCTTGACGCAATTGAGCAATCACAACTTTTGATTCGGGCCGCAACGGATCACTTAAACCGATCGCACCAATGAGATGTCGATCTTGTGTAACGGCGACCACTAAGGGATGCAGCAGATCTAACCAAGCCGGCGCATCTTGCGTTAGTTGTCCCACGGTGATTTCAAGGCCATTTACAACTCCAGATATGTGATGGCCAGGAACTTCTTTGACGTCACTAACTGGCAAAAGTATTAATCCTTTTTCTTTTGCTGCAAGAACCAGAGCCTTTGCCACAATATTTTGGCTGTACTGATCTACGGAAGCAGCAAGCGTTAAGACATCATTTACCTTTGAATTACTTGCTACAACAATGTCTCCAATGACAGGTCCTCCATGAGTAATAGTTCCAGTCTTATCCAAAAGAACTACCTCGGCCCGTGCAAGGGCTTCCAGAATCGCTCCACCTTTAATTACTGCGCCATGCTTTGCCGCCTTTGAAAGTCCAGATACCACCGCGATTGGGACGGCAAGGATTAATGGACACGGAGTTGCGGCAACTAGTACTGCAACTGCGCGGCTTGATTCGCCAGTAAGTGCCCACGCAACTGCGGCCATAACAAGCGCAATAGGAATAAAGGCAATGGCCCACTTAGCTGCAATTCGCACACCAGGTGAAGTTCTTGTCTGGGCCGATTGAACTAATTTAATAATGCCCGCATACGTGCTCAACTCGGCCGTATTAGTCGCAAGATACTCCAATGGATCTCCGGCATTTACTACACCGCTGAGAATTAATTCACCGGGCCTTCGAGAAACTGGAAGTGGCTCACCCGTTAGCGCCGACTCATCAAGAGTTGCGACAGTCAATAATTTTCCATCTGCCGGCGTAACCTCTCCGGCGCGGACTAACAATCTATCGTCAACTTGAATTTCATCGACTTCGATATCTTCTAAAACTCCGTTAGTTGAAAATCTCCGTGTCTGTTGTGGAATTCGGGCAAGCAACGCTTTGAGTTGTCTCTCGGCCTGGCCTTCTGCCCAACTCTCTAAAACTCGGCCAGTGGCTAACATGAGCGTGATAATCGCGCCGGCAAAGAATTCTTGTGTCAAAAAAGTTCCAAGCAGAGACAACACTGCTAAAACATCAGAGCTAAGAGTTTTCTTTCTAAGATCATTTAAAACCCAGTAGAGCGCTGGAATTAATCCAAAAGCAATTGTAATTTCCCACACGAACTCATTAACAAAACCAAGAATTAACCCCAGCGAAGTTATGAGGAGTAGCCCTCTATTAAAGGTTCGTGCCTTCATATGTATAGATTACTTCCTATCCCTAAAGATAGGCTTAATTATGTGAGTGAAGTAACGATTGCATTTCTCGGCGCCACTGACACTGTTACCGGAAGCCGTTTTTTGGTTACTACGCCATTAAGCAAAGTTCTCATTGACTGCGGCATGTTTCAAGGTACTAAAGAGATTCGAAAGAAAAATTGGGAACGATTTCCAGTGGATGCAAAATCAATAGATGCAGTAGTGCTAACACATGGCCACTTAGATCACTGCGGTTATTTGCCATTGCTGGTGAAGCAGGGATTTAATAAAGGGATTTATTCAACACATTATACAAAGGATGTCGCCGCGCTTATCTTGCGGGATTCGGCGCATATCCAAGAGGTTGATGCAAAATTTGCGGCAGCTAAAAAGTATTCAGAGCACCCTGAGCCTAAGCCGCTTTATGTATCAGCCGATGTGGAAGCGGCACTGAAACTTTTCGTTGAGAACCCATTTAGAACTCCCATCCAGCTAACGAAAGATGTGAAAGTTACTTTCTATCCATCGGGCCACATTCTCGGCTCTAGCTTTGTTGTCCTAGAAGCGGGCACAAAGACGATTCTCTTTACGAGCGACCTTGGCCGCGGTAATCATCCGCTTCTCTCCAAACCTGACTCTCCTCCCCCAAAAGGTCTCGATGCTGTTGTGACGGAATCTACCTATGGAGACCGCGTACATGAGAGTCCCACAAATATCTTTGCCGATGAAATTAATGCTGGTGTCAAAAGAGGCGGCATGATTTTAATTCCCGCCTTTGCTGTTGATCGAACCGAGGTAATTTTAATGGCACTTCACACTCTCATTAAGGAAAAGAAAATACCTCAACTACCAATTTACGTTGACTCACCTATGGCAATTGCCGCACTAGCCCTTTACCGTGAGGCAATCACCCAGAACAGTGCAGAAATTGGGACCGGAGTATCTAAACTTTGGGAGAACCAAGATCCATTTGATGCTGGTGGGTTAAAACAATTGGCTACAAGCGATGAATCTAAATCTCTAAAAGATATCCAGGGCACAGCGATCTTAATCGCCGCAAGTGGCATGTCATCTGGTGGGCGCGTAGTTCATCATTTAAAGAATCTTTTGCCAGATGAATCTAACACCGTAATTTTGGTTGGTTTTCAAGCTGCGGGCACAAGAGGGCGCCAGTTAGAAGAGGGCGCAAAGGAAGTAAAGATTCATGGTGGTTGGATTCCCGTTAATGCGCATGTTAGAAAAGTTGAAAGTTTCTCAGTTCACGCCGACTCAAATGAACTCATTAAATGGCTTAGCCAAATCTCTAAACCAGCCAAAACCTTTGTAGTGCACGGTGAAGCCGATTCTGAACTAGCTTTGAAAAATCGCCTTGAGAATGAATTGGGTTGGAAAGCAATAATTCCAAAGAGCTCTCAAGTATTTCCGGTGTAAATAATGAGTTCAGCGCTCTATTTATTGCTGGTTGTATTTGCCTTCAATGTGGCACCCGCTTTTGCGCCACCCACGTGGACCGTACTGGTTTTCTTTACCTTAAATTCTCAACTACCCCCTTGGTTCATTGTGATTATTGGGGCCATAAGCGCAGGCGCCGGCAGATATAACTTGGCCCGCCTTACTTCACTGCTTAGGAACCGGATCAAGAAAAAAACCATTGAAAATCTTGAAAGCGCCCGTAAAGTTTTAGAAGAGAAATCATCGAGGAAAATTGCAATGTTGGCACTGTTCGTGGTCTCCCCACTGCCATCTGCTCAACTCTTTGAAGCTGCCGGATTGATTGGGACCCGCTTGCTTCCGCTAACTATTGCCTTCTTTTCGGGGCGAATAGTGACATATTCCCTTTATGTAACGGGCGCATCGCAACTAAAGTCCAACGGTCTGGGAGAGTTAATAAAAGAGCAGTTCACATCTGTATGGGCAATTGTCTTCCAATTGTTGATGATATGTGGGGTTTATCTGTTAACAAAGATTAATTGGTCTAAATTGGCTAAGAGTAATAAGGCAGAAAACTAAGTCTTCTAATAGCTATGCAGTTGAATCTGTGGCGCATGGGTTTCAATGAAATTGCCTTCATCGCCGACTTTATCCACCAACAACACCACGATAATCACTAACAGTCCGACGATTATTCCTAAGAGAATGCCGGTTTTCTTGTCAAGATTGATTTGCATGGGTTGAATATATCTAGAAAACGAGAAAACACCCACCTGCATCGCTGCAGGTGGGTGTTTGTTTCCCTCGAATAGGAAAGGTTTTAGCCGATCTTTGCTACCTGTGATAGCGACTTAGCTAGAAGTGCACCATCGATTACTGAGAAACCGAGGGCTGCTCCCACATCCTTTGAGCACTTAGAGCTCAAGATGTAAGTGGCATAGGCCTTTACTGCAGCTGCAGTTGTCTTGCTTGGATAAGCAGTATCAGCCAGTAGGTAGGAAACGATGCCTAGTGTGTAGGCGCCCTTTTCCTTCGTTGCGTAGTCAAAAGTTAAGTAACCGTTAGCATCTTGTGTAGCCGATGCTAGGAAAGCGGCCACTCCAGTTGAATCTGGTGCAACTGATGATCCTGCTGGATTAATAACGTTAGCAATTTTGAGGTTATTTGCTGCTGCGTAGTTAACTTCAGCGTAAGTAATTGAGTAAGGAGTGTTACCAGCTAGTTGTGAAACGCCAGTTGATGATGCTGCTCCAACGACGCGACCTAAGTTAGCAATGGCATTGATGTCTCCAGGGAAGCCATCTTTAAATACTTTACCGGCAGACTTTGTCCATACAGTGGGAGCGGACTTGTTCATAAAGTTTGTGAAGTTCTGTGATGTACCTGATGAGTCAGAGCGATAAATAACTTTGATCGCCTTGTTTGGCAATGTGTAATGACCATTAAGAATCTGAGTACGAAGAACGATTGGGTTGCCCTTAGCATCCTTCTTTGGGTTTCCATTGGCATCTAACTTATAAACAACCTTTGTTGTTGAGCGATTATTATCGGCAACAATTGCTGGGTCACTCCAGTTAGTAATTGTTCCGCCGAAGATTCCGGCGATTGTTGAAGCTGAAAGCTGCAACGTTGTCTTTGAAGTTAAGTTATAGAGAATTCCGATTGGAGCGGCAACGAGTGGTACGTGGATAAGTGAAGCACGCTTAGTTGAAGCGGTGTATGCGCCATCTGACATCCAGAAATCACCGATTGACTTATCTGAGTTTGCTTGTCCTGTGCCCGATGATGATGAAGCGTAAACATAGCTGTTTGCACCGCTATTGCTAGCTGCAAATCCAGCCTTGCATGCTTCGATGAGAAGGGCTGGGAATGATGCGCCAGAACCCTGCAAATCAACTGCGTAAGCTGGAGATCCTGCGATTAAACCAAACGCGAGTGCAAGAGTTGCAACCTTCGCGAACTTTGAAATTCTCAATTTATTTCCCCTTTTAAGTTTGTTTGAACTACAGGAGAAACTTAAGGTTCTTAAGTGAACGAATTGCCTTGACTTACCAAACAGCGGCCAACACTTAGGTGAACATCGGGTAAATGACTATCCGAAACGCCCTGTCACATAATTCTCCGTGCGCTGATCCAGAGGTCGAGAGAAAATCTCACTCGTTGGCGCAACTTCAATCATTTGGCCTGGGCCGCCATCGGATAAAAAGAAGGCGGTGTAATCAGAAACTCGGGCCGCTTGCTGCATATTGTGGGTAACAATAATGATTGTCATCGTGTCGGATAAATGTCGAATCGTCTCTTCAATTCGAAGCGTTGAGCCTGGGTCAAGGGCAGAACATGGTTCGTCCATAAGCAGAACTTGTGGACGTACGGCGAGAGCTCGGGCAATACATAGACGTTGCTGTTGCCCACCCGAGAGAGAACCACCATGTGCACCCAGTCGGTCTTTAACTTCGCTCCATAAACCTGCACGTTCCAAACTCTCTTCGAGTAAATCATCCTTGTTGTCGACTTTGATTTGAGCCAACTTGAGACCAGAAAGGACATTCTCGCCAATTGTCATAGATGGAAATGGATTTGGCTTTTGAAAGACCATGCCGATTTGCAAGCGAATCTTTGTAACATCTGTACCGGGCGCGTAGACATCTTTACCATCTAATAAAACTTCCCCAGCCATCGCAGCCCCTGGAATAAACTCATGCATACGGTTGATTGTTCGGATAAAAGTTGATTTTCCGCAGCCAGAGGGTCCGATTAGAGCAGTGACTGTTCCGGCGGCAAAATCTAACGATATATTTGAAAGCACGTGATGCTTTCCAAACCAAGCATGAACTCCGCGGGTCTCAAGACCTGTTCCCATGGCCCGTGTACCAGGCAGCTTTGCGGGCTTTTCCTGCGCAACACTTGCTAACGAACTTGGTTTGACCGTTGTATCCATATTGTCCTTCTCGCTCTCAGGTGATGTTGTCATTTGCCGGTCTTTCTAGATCCTAGAAAACGCGCCAAAGTAAAGAGAATTAATACCAAGCCCACCAACACTAAAAGGCCAGCCCATGCTCGAGTTATTGCTTCAGGGGATCCTGCGTTAAATGATTTCCAAATGTAATACGGCAGCGAACCCATTGGGCCATTAAATGCATTTGGATTAACCTTGTCGCCACCACCGGTAAGTAGAAGAATTGGCGCGGTTTCTCCAGCGATGCGGGCAACACCTAAAATTATCGCTGTAACCAAACCGCTCTTGGCTGCAGGTAGAACGATCATTGCAACGGAGCGCCACTGCGTTCCGCCCAATGCGGTTCCGGCCTCGCGCAAATCATTTGGAATTAGTTTTAAAACTTCCTCTGAAGTTCTTGCGATGGTGGGGATCATCAATATCGATAGCGCAAGGGATCCCATTAAACCTGAGTATGCCTTTGTGATTGGATACAAGATACTTGAGAGAATGAATAGACCAGCAACAATTGAAGGCACTCCGCTCATCGCCTGAACTAAAAATCGAATTGGCCCAGAAAATCGACCTCTAATTTCAGTCAAATATAAAGCGGTTAAGATGCCAATAGGCACGCTGAGAACTAGCGCGACCGTCACTAAAATGAGTGTTCCAGTGATGGCATGCAGCAAGCCGCCATTACTCAGTGGATCAGTTGGTGTTGCTAGGGACATATCGTGAGTAAAGAGCCCAAAACTGATGCCTGGCAGGCCTTTTCTAATAACCGTTGCCAAAATACTAATCACTGGAATCACCGTAACAATTGCACCAATCGCAACAAGTGAATTCACTAAGGCATCTTTTGCGGCTGCACTTCCACGTTGATTTGCTTTAAAGATAGTTGTAAGAAGTGCATAAGTGACAAAGAAAACAGCGAAGTAAGCGAGCTTTCCTTTCATGGGAGTTACTGCAACGACACTATATGAAGAAATGATCGCGGTAAGGAAGATAATTACGTCGGTTAAACGCTCACGGTTTGAAGCCTTCCAAGGCTTAGTGGGAGTAGCTGTAACTGTGACGCTCATCGTCCTGACTTTCCAGTTGTTTTAACAATTAGGTTAGCAAGTCCATTCACAACTAAGGTCAACAAAAACAAGACCAAGCCGGCGGCCATAAGCGCTTTGATTTCATACGGGCTAGCATCGCCAAATTTCAAAATAATGAGTGATGCAACATTTCCACCTGCACCTAGCAGCATCTGCCAGTTAATTTGAAAAACAATATTGAGAACTGTAAATACGGCAACGGTTTCACCCATCGCACGGCCAAGGCCAAGCATCGCGCCGCCAATAACACCACTTCGCCCATGCGGAATTACAACGGCTTTAATCATTGCCCAACGCGTTGCACCAAGTGCGTAAGCGGCTTGCATTCGGTCAAGCGGGGCTTGTGAAAATATTTCACGAGAGACGGATGTAATGATTGGAATTATCATTATGGCCAAAACGACGCCCGCTACTAATGGTGAACGCGTAAAAACTGGAACTTTCATGCCAAAAATTGGAATGAATCCAAGGTATTTGTACAGCAGTTTGGCCCAGTACTCAACGCTTGGCATGAGGACTAAGAAACCCCAGATTCCAAAGAGGATTGAGGGAAAGGCGGCCATCATGTCTATGGTTGTTACCAAGATTTTCTTTAGCCAGCCGGGAGCGTAAAAGTTAAGGAAAAGCGCGGTCAAGACCGATATTGGCAAAGCTATGACAACGGCGATGATTGAGCAAAGAATTGTTCCAACAAGCATGGCCGCTAACCCGAAGTGACTACTAGTTACATTGCCCGCATCATCAGTCGAGATTGACCAATCAGAGTGTGTAATAAAACCGATACCCTCTTGGCGAAAAATTTCAAAACCACGATAACCAAGAAATAGAGTGATCAATCCAAGAATTACAAGCGAGGACATCCCACCGGTGGTTACTACTGTACGAAAAATTTTGTCAGAGCGGCGAGGCACTGTTGTGATTTCCCGCGGAGTTGGAACTACAAGTTCTAGAGTTGTCACAACTATTTACGCGTACTTTCCCGTTACTAGGAAGTAGACTCTTCGTGAGATTGAAACCGCGTGGTCGGCATATCGCTCGTAATAACGACCTAAAAGCGTTAAGTCGATTGCCGTTTCAATACCATATTTCCACGTCGGCTCAATGAGAATTCCAATTAATTGTCGGTGAAGATTATCCATCTCATCATCATCACGTTCGACTTCAAGGGCCATTTCTGTATCGCGCGTAGCAATAACAACGCCGGTCTTGTCTGTAATTCTAACTGCTGCTGATCCCATATCAGTGATCGTCTGCACTAACTCAAGTGGGACTGCTGAATCTGGATGGCGCAGTCTTGCAATTTTTGCAACGTGGTGGGCTAAATCCCCCATGCGCTCTAAATCTGAACCCATACGAAGAGCGGTAACTAAAGCACGTAAATCAGAGGCAACAGGTTGTTGGCGCGCAATAATGTCAATGATTCGCGCATCACAATCATGTTGGCATTCATCTATTCTCTCATCAGTTGCAATTACCTCTTCAGCAAGTTTTACATCGCAAGAGAGAATTGCGGATGTGGCATCTGACATCGACTTTGAAACCATTGAAGTCAAATCTACTAACGACTGTGAAATACTATCGAGCTCGTCTTGGAAGACAGATCTAATGAGGGCCATGGGCAGAACCTATGCGGGGGTGATGAATAGAGAGTCATACTTAGGTGAACGGAAGGTTAACTGCCCATTTGTGCCTATAGAGTGCACACATGAAGTTCTTACGCAAGGACTTAGACGAATCAGATCCTAGGGCCTTGCCCGAGATGCTCATAGAGACGCTAAGCCAGCTCGATGGTGACTCGATCGTATTGGCTCCTGGCGAGATCCCCATATTTTCCACCCCTGGCATTGAAATTCTCGGAATCTTAAGAGATGAGCGAATCCAAAGTCCTGAACTTCTAGCAACTATTCGAGTGGTGCGTCGAACGCATAATCAGCAAGTAGGCAAGATTGAAATCCCTCGCGGTCCTATTGGTGTGGGAAAACACGAACTCACTGTAAAAGTTCTGCCCCTTACAAAAGATGATTTGGTTTTAGTTTTAGTCAGCGATGAAAGTGAAGCCCAACGAGTACATGACGTTCGCCGAGACTTCGTGGCCAACATTTCTCATGAGTTAAAAACTCCGATTGGTGCACTTTCACTACTGAGTGAGGCTGTGCTTGGCGCCAAAGATGATCCCGAATCAGTCGTTAAATTTGCCACACGAATGCAATCCGAAGCCAAGCGCCTAACTGATTTAGTGCAAGAGATCATTAATTTATCTCGAGTCCAGGATTCCGATCCGCTTCAACTTGCTCAAGCGGTTGGGGTCGAATATGTGATTCGAGAGGCTATTGATCAGTGCCAGATTCTGGCAGATAACAGAAATATTACAGTTACGTATTCAGAATCAAGTCCGGCAACAGTCCTTGGCGATCGCGACCAATTAATTATGGCAATTCATAATCTCATTGAAAATGCAATTAACTATTCACCAGAGAGCACAAAAGTTTCAATAACCACACAACTTGAAAATGGAGTCATTGATATTTCAATTACAGATCAAGGCATAGGCATTCCTGAAGTTGAAAAAGAACGAATCTTTGAACGTTTCTATCGTGTTGATCCGGCGCGATCACGTCAAACGGGTGGAACAGGACTGGGACTTTCAATCGTAAAACATGTTGCCTCTAAACATGGTGGTGAAGTAAAAATATGGAGTGTTGAAAATGTAGGGAGCACCTTTTCCCTCCGGTTGCCCGTCTATAACAAGCCAATGGAAGGTACAGAATGACCAAAATCCTAATCGTCGAAGATGAAAGTTCATTTTCGGAAGCACTAGCTTTTCTTTTAGGAAAAGAGGGGTTCGAAGTTAGCGTGGCCGAAGATGGGCGCGCTGCGCTCAATATCTTTGCCAAAGAGGGTGCTGATTTAATTTTGCTCGACCTTATGATTCCGGAAATCTCCGGAGTGGACGTATGTCGCACGATTCGCACGACTTCGCGAGTGCCGATTATTATGTTAACTGCCAAAGATGCCGAGATCGACAAGGTTGTAGGTTTAGAGCTAGGTGCTGACGATTATGTAACTAAGCCTTATTCATCACGTGAACTAATTGCGCGAATCAAGGCTGTTCTGCGTCGGGGAATTTCTGATGCTGAGTTAAATGGAGATCTTGAAATTATTTCAGTGGGGGCAATTAGGTTAGATACCGCGCGGCATCAGGCTTCGGTTAATGGGAATCCGATTGCACTTCCATTAAAGGAGTTTGAACTACTTGAGTTCTTGATGCGTAACTCTGGAAGAGTTCTAACGCGATCTCAATTAATTGATCGCGTATGGGGTGGAGATTATTTTGGAGATACAAAAACTCTTGACGTGCATATAAAGCGGTTGCGATCGAAAATTGAGAGCGACCCGGGTAATCCCACCCTAATTCAAACAATTCGCGGATTGGGTTATAAGTTAGAGAGTTAATCCTGAGCGCTAGCACTCTCCAACTATGTATGGCCTCCTTTTCGAGTGCCGAATTATTTATTTTGAATTTAAGATTAATGCATGACTTCTCTAGAAGATATCCGGGCAATGGTGACGGATCCAAAATATACCTACCGTCAACGTGTAGCGGGCCTTGCTAATTTAGCTGAAAATCTTCTTGATCCACCAGCAGTGCGCAAACAATGTAGCGATGCACTTTCTAATCGAATTATCTGCGATATGTATGAGGGCAATGCCCCTTACCGTCCACGCTACTTACTACCTGACTACAAAAAAGTTTTAGTCAACGGATCAGCATTTTTAGA
>CAILBF010000079.1 GCA_903832395.1 uncultured Actinomycetes bacterium
AAAGTAATTGTTCGATCTGAAATTGCAAGTAGTCGATCATTTGGTATAACAATTAACGTATCCACTTCGTTGCGCAATGCTTCAATTCCAGCATCGGCTTGCGTCGAACGTAGTTTTGCCTCAAAGGAAAATGGACGAGTTACGACACCGATTGTTAACGCGCCAAGGTCTTTAGCAATTTTAGCGACTATCGGGGCAGCACCTGTTCCAGTTCCGCCACCTTCGCCGGCGGTTACGAAAACCATGTCGGCTCCACGAAGAATTTCTTCAATATCTTCTACATGATCTAAAGCGGCAGCTCGTCCTTTTTCAGGATCCATACCTGCCCCGAGACCGCGCGTTGTTTTACGTCCGATATCTAATTTAACATCGGCATCGCTCATTAATAAATGTTGAGCATCCGTATTGATTGCAATAAATTCGACGCCTTTTAATCCGACATCAATCATGCGATTAATAGCATTTACTCCACCGCCACCAATACCTACAACTTTGATGACTGCCAAATAATTTTGCGGTGAAGCCACGTTTCTCCTCCTTGCGAACTATAAACCTCAACTTGAGCCTTATAATTCAAGCTTATTTAATAAGGTGAAAGTAAAGTGCTAGCGCCCCTTAAGCAAACACCAACCCGAACTATTTTTTCGTGTCGAAAAATCTATTTTACAATCGGCGCGTGAGGAGCTGAGAGATCTATCTGTTGGATTTTGGAATTTTCCGGCCTTGCTATTAAAGCTCTATAAACCGTGGCTTTCAAAGCATTGTCTTGATTGCTTCCCCACACAACTTCAATAACATGTGCACCGGCTTGCAACTGCAAAGTGTACAAGTCGCCGGTTCCTACTTTTACGAACTGGACTGCACTTGCAATATCTTGAGGCAATAAGGAAAAGAAAGCCGCCGCTGTTATTGCCGATTCAATTGAGGGTGCTTGAATATGAGGCAGCCCTTTAGTGTTCTGATTTGTTAGCGCAAAGCTAACGCCCTCATTATCGATTGCGCGATTGTTAAAGATTGCAATTGGTAGGCGCTCGGTAATAGTTATCGTGACTTTTCCATTAATCCAATTTCTGGATACTTCAGCACGTTGAACCCAGTCACGATTTTCAAACTCTTTGGCAACTGCCCGCGGCTCAATCCGAGCTAATCGCTCTCCCGGTTTAATTGTTGTTGAAAGATATGCGCTTGTTCCTTTGATTTCAATTGACCTTACTGTCAAGAGATTGGACCAACCTAGAGCATAGGCCGCTAAGGCAAATACAAGTAGAGCGAGAGCAACAATTAGTCGGCGTTTTTTCATTTAATCGAAGCGTCGAACTAAGCCATCGACAATGATGGGGGCCAGTGAACTCACGTCGCCAGCACCTAAGGTAATGATGACATCGCCCGGCTCTGCCGACTCGATGACGCTATCTGCGACTTCGATGAAGTTGGGTCGGTATTCGCCTTTCTCCATCAAATCAGTAATTAGCGCTGAACTAACTCCCGGGATTGGTTTTTCACTTGCGGCATAAATTTCCAAGACGATAACGCGATCAGCCAAAGAAAGAGACGTCGCAAATCCCGCAGCGAAAGCGACCGTGCGCGAATAACGGTGGGGTTGAAAAATTACAATTAAGCGACCGTCCCCGGCGAACCTGCGTGCGGCGCGCAGTGTGACATCAATTTCAGTTGGATGATGTCCGTAGTCATCGATAACTCGAACTCCATGCACGCTTCCCTTAAGCTCAAATCTGCGGCCTGTCCCCCTATATGTAGCCAAACCTTGCAAAAGGTCGGGTGCGCTAAAACCAAGCTCTAATCCAGTTGCAAGTACTGCGGCGGCGTTGAGTAAATTGTGATGACCAGGTACCTGTAACTCAATAAAGCCTATATTTTTGCCGTGCCAAATCGCGCGGGCACGAGAACCCATTGCTAAGAGTTCAATCGTGTCAAGAACTAGATCACTTCCTTCGCTTACTCCATAAGAAATGCACATCAATTGACCCATCGATGCGGCCAATGCACTTGCTCCAGAATCATCGGCGCAAAAAGTTAAAAATCCTTCGAGATTAATCGTTTCGGCAAAGGCGCGAAATGCCGCTTCAACTGCCGCGGGAGTCGGAAAGTAGTCAACATGATCATGTTCAATATTTGTCACAATCGCGGCGAATGGGTGGTATTCAATAAATGATCCATCGGATTCATCGGCTTCTGCAACAAATATCGAACCGGTCCCATGGTGAGCATTTGATCCAGAGGCGGTAATAGTTCCACCAATTGCAAATGAGGGATCGGCGCCACATGCCTGCAGAGCGACCGCCAACATCGATGAGGTCGTAGTTTTACCGTGCGTTCCAGCAACTGCGATGCTTTTTGACTCAGACATTAACATCGCGAGTGCTGCCGCCCGAGTTAATACGTTTATACCTAACGCATGCGCCCGCTCTAACTCGGGATTGCTCGCGGAAATCGCCGTTGAATAGACAACAAGGTCTGCGCCATCTACGTTACTTGCCGAATGAGAAGTTGCAATTCTCGCGCCAAGTGCAACTAAAGCATTTACTACCGAAGAGTCTTTGGCATCCGAACCAGTGACTACTATCGAATTCGATAGTGCAATTCGAGCTAAGCCACTCATGCCCGCTCCGCCAATTCCGATGAAGTGCACTCGTTTCCCAACGAGGGATTTTAGAGTTGGCCTCATCGTTGTGACATCGCAAATTCACCATACGAGAGAATTTTTGCGGCTGCATTGAGATCAATATCGGAACCGTCCATCGGTGACTTTGCTGAACTTCTTAAAAGATCGTCAATATGTGCATTTAAATAGGCGGCATTGAATGATCTTTGTTCAATTATTTCTGCACGTCCATCAGCCAGAAGGTTTCGAGCGTTAAAGAACTGCTCGCCATTTCCAATTGGTAGAGGCACAAAAAGAGCGTAGCGCCCAAGGGCGCGAAATTCGCTGCACGTAACTGCGCCGCTTCGAGCAATGATGAGATCACTTGCTAAATAAGCATCTGCCATCTGATCGATGTAGGCCACTGGGTGGTAGGTGGCCGTAGCTTTTGGAAGCGAATTGCCACGTCCGAGTGAGTGCAAAATAGAAATTCCCCTATCTGACAGGGATTCGATTGCACCCGCTACGGCGTTATTGATTGCTACCGAGCCTTGAGATCCGCCCATAATAAAAACCAATGGTGCACTTTCATCAAAACCTAATCGTCGCTTAGCTGCAATTCGCGCAGCCCTAAAATCGCCTCGCGATTGCTCGAAGGCATCTGCAACATCGGAGCGAAGCGGTAGGCCAGTAATTCGGGCACCTCTGAATTCGCGTGAATCTACAAGATGCGCAACGGCTAAATACGGGGTCATCAATGCACCTAATCGATTGGCCCATCCAGGTTTGGCATTGGCCTCATGAATGAGCATTGGGATTCCCGCCATTCGTGCGGCCAAATAGGCAGGCGCGCTTACATAGCCACCAAATCCAATTAGTAAATCTGCTTCTTTAAGAACTAAACGTGCAGCCGATACGGCATGAAATAAATCAGTTGGAACGTGCAACCATGACTTTGAAGGAGTGCGCGAAATCGATACTTTTGGAATATGTGCAAGTGTAAAACCCGCTGATGGAACAAGTTTATTTTCTAAACCGGATTTAGTGCCAATAAAAACTATTGTGTCTGCCGAGTGAGTCTCCCGCCACAGGCGTGCTACCGCTAGGGCTGGCTCGATGTGGCCGGCCGTTCCTCCACCTGCTAAAACTATCGTAGCCATTTTAATTCACTTTTCTTTAACTCCGCAAAGATCTCCGGATCGCGACGCGCAGCACCAATCACAAAACCAATTCCCATATAAGTTGCTACTAGAGCCGATCCTCCATAAGAGACAAGCGGCAAAGTAACTCCAACTACGGGTAAAACACTTAAAGCAGAACCAACGTTTAGAATTGTTTGAATTGCAATCCAACATCCAATACCGGAGCTCACATATCGAACCATGGGATCTTTTGCACGCAATGCAATCTTGAAAATCGCAAATAAGAGTACGCAGAGAAGTGCCAAAGTCGCCAGAGTGCCGAATAGACCTAACTCCTCACCGATTACCGAAAAAATAAAATCGGTATGTGCTTCGGCCAAGTTGCCCCATTTTTGTCTACTTGCCCCTAGACCGACGCCAAAAAGCCCACCACTTGCAATACCTAGAAGACTGTGAGCTGGTTGCCAACCAACATTTTTATATTGACCAGCAGCAAATGGATCGAGAAAGACTGAAAAGCGTAGCAAGCGATACGGGGCAGAGATAATGAGCGCTGCAATTCCAGCAAAGCCAACACCTATAACTGAGGCAAAGACTCCTAAACGAACCCCAGAGACCCACAAGAGACCGGCCAGAATAAAAGCGAAGACCGAAGCAGTTCCCAAATCCTGGCCGTATAGAACTAAGAAAAGACATACGGCAAATGCAGGTGCAATCTGTGTAATGACATTGACTGAGATTGCAGCATTGCTTTCGCGCTTAGCTAAAATAAATCCTGCCCACAAAATCATTAAAAATTTAGCAACCTCACTAGGTTGAATATCGATGAAACCAAGACTAATCCAGTTGTGATTGCCATTAACACTTTTTCCAATGACTTGAACAACGGCTAACATGCCAATTGAAAGCATTACGCTAAATTGGGCAATCACTTTCCAGCGCGCAAGAGAGAACCTTGATAGCACCCATGCCATAGGAATAGAGAGCATTAAAAAAATTATTTGGCGTAACACAATGGCATACGCAGAGCCTTTGGTTTCAAGAGAGTGAATCGATGAGGCTGAAAAAACCATGATGACGCCTAGAATGCTCAAACTTAACGTGCTTACTAAGAGCATGTAATAAAGATTGACTGGTTTTGTAAAAAAATTGGTGCGAGCTTCACTTTTCATGAGCAACCAATTTCTTAACTGCTCTCGCAAAGCGATCTCCGCGGTCGGAATACGAAATAAATTGATCCATTGACGCGCACGCTGGAGCCATTAAAACAGTATCCCCCGATGCGGCAAAAGTAACTGCCACCTTGACGACTTCCTCCATGAGCGCATTCGATGCGCCACCTTTGACGTAATCGGCGTCAACTTTTACTAATGGAGTTGAAGGCGAGTGGTGAAGGAAGGCGGCTTCGATAAGCTCACGATCAGCTCCAATTAAAATGGCCGCTTTAATCCGATCTTTTGTGCGCGCTACTAAGGCGTTCATATCGGCCCCTTTAGCTAAACCACCTGCGATCCACACTACTGATAAATGCGACATGAGCGAAGCGGCTGCAGCGTGCGGATTGGTTGCTTTCGAGTCATCTATCCAAGCAATCCCATCCTGTTCAAAAATCTTTTCAATCCGGTGTCTTCCAGGATGAAATTCAATGAGAGCGCCTTGAATATCGGTATACGAGACGCCTACTGTGCGTGCCAGACCTGCGGCGGCCAGAGCATTTGAAACGCTGTGCGGCAAAGTGGGCTGAATATCATTAATTGAAGCGATCATGGCCGCTTCTTGCGCATCTAGAACAAAGGCCCGATCTACTAATAGATCCTCTACAACTCCAAGCTCACCGGGCGAAGGAGTGCCTAATGAAAAGAATACTTTTCGACCGTCCCAATTATTTGCCCGCTTAACAATCTCCCCATCATCGCTATTGAGAATTGCTACTTCAGTCCGATTGAGAATTGAAAACTTCGCCTCGCAGTAAGATTCGAAACTTCCATGCCAATCTAAATGATCATCGGCAATGTTTAAGATCGCAACACTTTCAAATCTGGCATCTTTCAACCAATGCAGTTGAAAAGATGAAAGCTCAAGAACTAAATAATCAAAGCCGTCAGCATGAGTTACTGCATCAATCACCGTATCACCAACGTTGCCACACGCAATGGCCTTGAAACCTGCGCGTTGTAACATCGCTGCCGTCATTTCAACGGTCGTAGTCTTTCCATTAGTACCGGTTAGTGCCAACCACTTTTGACTGGGAGAAACTTCTTGGGCAATACTCCACGCGATATCGACTTCATTAAGAATGTTGATACCCGCTGCTATTGCCGCACGCACAAGTGGATGAGACTCGTTCCAACCAGGAGAAACAACAACGGCGGCAAAATCACTCACGTGAACTGCGGCTGGGATTAGGACTGGGAAATCGCTAGTAGCTTTTGGATTGTCATCGGCCATGCTAATTATTGCTCCGTGCGCCGTGAGCGCCTTGGCTACCGAATTGCCGGTCACTCCCGCGCCAAGTACAAGAACCGGTTGGTCGTGAAAATTAAAAGACATGTCTTACTACTTAACAATCCATTGGGTATAGAACAGACCTAGACCAAGGGCAACAGATAGCCCAGCTATGATCCAAAATCTGATAACGATAATGACCTCGCCCCAACCTAAAAGTTCAAAGTGATGCTGCAATGGGGCCATTTTAAAGACTCGCTTGCCGCCACTTAATTTGAAATACAAAGTTTGAATTACTACCGACATTGTGATGATGACAAAAAGCCCACCAAGCGGAATCAGTAAGAGCTCCACACGAAGCGTTGCAGCTAACCCAGCAAGTGCGCCGCCTAAAGCTAAAGATCCGGTATCACCCATAAATATCTTGGCTGGTGATGCATTCCACCAGAGAAATCCAGTGCACGAACCAGCAAATGCTGCCGCCAAGACTGCCAAGTCCAATGGATCTCGCACTTGATAGCAACCGATTCCCGGAGTTACTGCACACCCTTGACCGAACTCCCATACACCAATCAAAACAAAGGAAAGAAAAGTCATCACTGATGCACCTGTTGCAAGTCCATCTAAACCATCAGTCAGATTGACACCATTGCTAGCAGAGAGCACCATGAAAGCTACCCAAATAATTGTAATTATCGGACCAAGATATAACGCAGTGTCGCGAACGCCCGATAAGTAATAGGAAATAGGCGTTAGAGATAATGAATCCGCAAATCTAACTCCCAATAGCGCAAAGACTGATGCAACAATTGCTTGACCAAAGAGTTTCTGTTTACCAGTTAAGCCTAATGATTTTTGCCGGGAAACTTTTAGCCAATCATCAGCAAAGCCGAGGAGTCCGAGGGAAATCACTAAACCTAAAACCAAAATTGCAGATATCGTGAATGGTTTTTGCATCAGTAAGTGCGCCAATAAATATCCCATAAGTGCAGCCGCGATAAGAATGATGCCGCCCATAGTTGGCGTTCCTCGCTTGGTATGGTGACTGCTTGGCCCATCATCGCGAATTATTTGGCCATAGCCCTTTTTTGCAAGAATTTTTATGAGTCCGCGTGTACCTAAGAGTGAGACTAGTAGGGCAAATGCTCCAGCGATAAGAATCTCTTTCATTGGTCAGATCCCTCCTTGCTACTCCAGCGTTTTTGAATCTCATCAGCTAAAACTTCAAATCCTTCAGCTCGAGAGGCTTTCACTAGGACAACATCGCCGGGGGCAATATGAGTAACAAACTCGGCAGCCTGCGCGATGGTACCTACATGGTGGTACTGCATGGGGCCGACTCCAGATCCATATTCAGGTGCGTTAACAATGACTGCATGATCAATACCTATCTCGGATGCAAGGGTGCCAATATCTGCACTTGCTAAGGCACCTGACTCGCCGAGTTCATGCATTTTTCCTAGGAATGCCCAAGACTGTCCTCCACGCTCTTGCGCAAAGAAGGCCAAACTGCGAAGGGCGGCAGCCATTGATGCCGGATTGGCGTTGTACGAATCATTAATAATGAGTAGATCTTCTAGTTCGCATAACTCCATACGCCACTTGCTGGAAATTTCGGCAGTAGAGAGCGAACTTGCGATTAGCTCTAAAGGTAATGCAAGCGCGGTCCCTACCGCTGCAGCGGCAAGGGCATTGGATACTTGATGCGCCCCGACTAAACGCATGCCGACTGCATCTCGACCAGCTTTCGTCACTAAATCAAAGTGCGGTCGTCCCTCTCGAATTTCTACATCGGCGGCGCGAACATCTACATTAGATTTTTCACCAAAAGTTAAAATTGGACCGGCATGGAGTTTGGACATTGCCGGAGTAAATTCATCGTACGTACCAAGAATTGCAATGCTTTTTTCATCAAGCGATGCAATCATCTCGCCCTTAGTCTCTGCAATAGCCTCCTGCGAGCCGAATTCGCCCAAGTGGGCAGTACCCACACACAAGACAACCCCGATATTGGGCTTAGCGATATTGCATAGTCGTGCGATATCGCCTTTATGTCGTGCACCCATTTCCAGAATACAAAAACGGGTTCGCTCATCGCATTCCAACAGAGTTATTGGTAAACCCAAGTCATTGTTGAATGAACCCATCGGTGCGATCGTTGGACCTACGGCTTCCAACATATGTCTTAATAGATCTTTTGTACTTGTCTTACCCTGTGAACCGGTTATTGCAATAACCGTTAGATTTTCCAATCTCGTTCTAACAAACCCTGCCACGATTGATAAGGCGGCAATAACGTCATCGACGACAATGCAGGGTCCGTCAATGACTCGGGAAGTTAGTGAAAAAACCGAACCGGAACGGTATGCCTGTGCAGCGAATTCATGACCGTCGCTATTCTCGCCTTCCAGGGCTAAGAAGAAACTACCTGGTGTGGCCAAACGCGAATCGAAAACTGGAGCTTTAGAAACAAGTAGATCACGATCACAGTGGAGCTCGCCCCCAATGAGTAATGCAATCTCTCCCGCAGTTAAAGTAATCATTCTTTCGCCTCAATCGCTTTAGCTAACTCAATGCGATCATCAAATTCATGAATAGTTCCAGCAATCTCTTGTCCCTTTTCATGTCCCTTACCAAGGACAATGACGAGATCGCCATCTCTTGCTTGATTAACTGCGGTTCTAATCGCTGATGCGCGGTCACTAATAACTGCACTCGGTGATTGAATATCAATATCTAAAACCATTTGAACCAAGATATCTTCAGGTTTTTCACTTCTTGGGTTATCGCTTGTATAGATGGCGATATCGGCACCGTCGTGGAGTGCGGCACCCATTAATCTTCTTTTGGATGAATCTCGGTCTCCGCCACAACCCAAAACGGCAATAACATTTCCAGTTGTAATTTCATGCGCGGTTTCTAGAACTCTAGCTACCGCATCAGGTGAATGTGCATAATCGACCAGCGCAGTGAAATTCTGTCCAAGCCGTATCGCCTCAAGACGGCCAATTGCTCCAGTCAATTTGGGCATGATGGCGGCAATGTCAATTGGATCAATTCCACTCTCTGTCGCAATGGCAATAGCCATTAATAGATTGTCGTAATTAAATCCCCCATGAAGAACGGTCTTTCCCTCAATGAGAATTCCGCCGCTCCCCCTAATGGATACAGAAGCTCCTGCATAGTCATGTGAAATTGACGCGTAATGCCAGTCGGCCTTGGAATTTTTCCGTGACAGAGTTAAAACGGGAAGCTCGGTCATTGTGGCAAGTCGCATACCATATGGATCGTCGACATTTATTACCGCGAGGTCAGCGTATTCAAAAGTAAATAACTTTGCCTTGGCTTGGAAATACTCTTCCATAGATGAATGAAAATCCAAATGGTCCTGAGTCAAATTTGTAAAACCGACAACGGCAAAGTGGCTACCGCGAATTCGCTCTAACGTAATTGCATGGCTCGAAACCTCCATAACGAGATTTCGCATATGGCGCTCACGCATGAGCGCACATAATGACTGCAAGTCCGTGCTCTCCGGCGTCGTACGCTTACTTGGTAATACTTCACTTCCAACGCGCGTCTCTACCGTTCCGATGAGTCCACTGTCGCGTCCAGCACCCTGCATAATCTGATGCAACAAGGTAGTAACAGTGGTTTTACCGTTCGTACCTGTCACGCCAACACTGTATAAATCACGCATCGGTTCGGAGTGAAACCAAGCGCTGACAATTCCGCATGCTCGCCGCGGATTTTCGGAAACAAGTACGGGTATGCCGGAAATCATCGCTGCGCCTTTAGCGTCACTTAAAATGGCAACTGCGCCATTTGCAATCGCATCGGCTGCAAAAGTTGCACCGTGGAATTTTTCACCCGGCAGAGCGACAAATAGGTCCCCAGCGACAACATCGGCGCTGGATTGTGAAATTCCAGAAACTGAAATTCCAGACAGCATTTCTTCACTCATAGTTGATTGCGCGCAAATTACTGCCGCAATCGAGGCTAGAGTCTTGTTGGAATTAAGCATTGGTCTTAGCAATCTTCACCTTCTTTGCTAATAACTCTTTTTCATTAAGCGCTACGGGAATTATCTTTGTGCCCGTGGGAGCGATATGGCGGCTTTGAAGAACAAATGACATAACTTGCTTAAATACTGGACCGCCGAGTGAACCACCCCAGTGCAGGCCTTTGGGATCCTGAATCGTCACACTAATGACATACGCGGGTTTATCAGCTGGTGCAAAACCAATAAATGATGCCGTATATCCACGGTAGCAACCACATGTGTCATCAATTCGCATTGCTGTACCAGTCTTGCCCGCTACACGATAGCCAGTAATAGCTGCGCTAGGCGCGGTACCTGCGGCCGAAACTACGCTCTCCATCATTAAACGCATTGTTTGCGCAGTTGCAACACTCACCACACGTTCACTTGTTCGAGCTGCTGCAGGTGTGAAGTTTCCACTTGCATCACTTGTTCCAGCAATTACAGTCGGCGACACTCGAACGCCGTCATTGGCAATGGTTGCAAAAATACTTGTAGCCTGCATTGCCGTAACTGAATAACCTTGTCCGAAAGCAACTGTGGGCGCTGTAGTGCCTGACCAGTTAGCAACTTTTGGCAATATTCCCATTGATTCTCCGGGCAATCCCGAACCGGTATTGCTACCAACGCCAAACTTTCGTAAGTAGTTATAGAGCGTTTGATTGCCTAACTTTTCGCCAATTTGAATCGCCCCGGTATTGCTCGAAATTGCCAATATACCCGATGTTGTTAAACGCTCGGTCGGATGCTTTTCATGGTCACGAAATGTTCTGTTTGAACGCTTGAGGGCATATGGAATTGTAAATACTGTATCTGGAACAACTTTTTTCTCTTCTATAGCTGCGGCAATTGTCATAACTTTTCCAGTTGAACCCGGTTCGTATACATCTTCTACCGATGGGTTTCTCATTGCCGCGAGTGAGACTTTTGTCGTGTTATTTGGATCAAAAGTTGGCGCTGTAGCGTGAGCCAGAATTTCACCGGTTTTGGGATCCATAACAATGACCGTACCGCTAACTGCGCCTGAGGCTTTAACTGCAGCTGATATGGCCTTCGATGCCACCCATTGAATGTCTCGATCAATTGTCAGGCGAACCGTTGTGCCAGTTTGGGCTGGAATAATCTCCGATTGAGAGCCCGGAATCTCGGCGCCATAACCATTTGCATATGAGTATTTCCCATCAACTCCAGCAATTTGAGAGTTCATGCTCGACTCAAGACCAGATGCGCCTTTCCCATCGTGGTTAACAAAACCGATGAGAGACGCAATCAGTGAGCCAGACGGATAATCCCTAATGTATCCGCGCTCTGGAAAAAACCCGATGATACGTTCCGGACTCATTGGCGGATATTTCGCGTTGAAAATCGCTAGCGCTGAAACTAATTTTTGCCATGTTGCAGGTTGTGCATTTTGATCGACCATATACCACTTACGTTTACCTGTAATGCTGGCCTGAACAGTTGCCACTGGTAATCCAAGAATCGGAGCCACGAAACCAGCAGTGCGCGCAGGGTCAATGATCTGTGATTGATCCACGACAATACTTATCGCCGCGACGCTACGTGCGAAAGCAACACCATTAACATCGGTGATCTCACCACGAGGTGCCGGAAGAGTGCTCGTATTTTCCATTTCATTAACTGCACGCAAGCGGTAGTCAGCGGCTTGAACCGCTTGAACTTGCACTAATCGAATCCCAAATAAAAACATAACGACAGCGATTGCCAGTACCAATAATCGAATGCGATTGTGAGCCAGGGCAAAATTACCCATTGCTCTTGCTTCCCTGCGGATTGATAGGAGAATTTAAATTCAAGAAAGTTGGCGCATCGGAAGGTTTCATTCCCAGCGCTATCGCCGCTTTAGCAAGTGCTTCAGGTGATGATTGCTTATCGATTTGTCTGGCGATAGCTTCGCGTTGATCACTAAGTGTCTTGACCTCATACTTTAAGTGTGAAAGCTTAAAGGCATCTTGCGCAAGCATCGTATTGATGACTAACAACGATAATAAGCCCACGATTCCAATAGCAGAAACGATAAGTGCAAAAAATTTACGATCTGCTTGTTTCCCAGCAGAGATATCTGGAACTAATTTTAGGGCAACTTGCGAAGATTTCTCGGCCAGAATCTCTCTGGATCGCGAGATTGCCGGAGCAAATGATGTCATCGCCATTATGCCGCCACCCTTTCGATTGCACGCAGTCGAACGGAGGCCGACCTAGAGTTCTCTTCTAACTCTTTTGCATGTGGAGTTTCGCTGCCACGGATTACTAAAGAAAACTTGGCGGCAAATTCAGGCAGCTCAAAAGGAAGATCACGCGGAGTTCCTGAGGTTGTTGAGGCAACAAAAAGATCTTTTACGATTCGATCTTCAAGCGACTGGAAAGACATAACAACTAATCGCCCGCCCACACTCAGAAGTTTTAACGCCGCAGGAAGTGCCCTAGTAATGGCGCCTAGCTCATCATTTGTTTCAATGCGAAGCGCTTGAAAGGTGCGCTTTGCGGGATTCCCGCCAGTACGCCTTGTTGCCGCTGGAATAGCATTCTTTACCAGTGTTGCTAACTGGGCAGTTGAATTCAGTGGAGCAATAGCCCTTGCTTTAACAATTGATTCGACCACTCGTGTGGCAAATTTTTCCTCGCCGTAGGTACGCAAAATTTTGACCAGCTGTCCTGGTTCATAAGTATTTACAATTTCGCCAGCCGTTAGGGTCTGGGTCCGATCCATCCGCATATCCAATGGAGCATCATGTGAGTATGAGAAACCTCGATTTGTTTCATCGAGTTGCATCGAAGAAACACCTAAGTCAAATAGTGCTCCAGTAATCTGCATATAGCCAAAGGATTCAACCACATCTGCAATGGCATCAAATGTTGCATGCCGAGTCATGAGTCGATCTGCGAAGGGGGCTAGTCTGACACTTGCATGACGGAGTGCATCTAAATCGCGATCAATACCAATGACTTTCAGTGTTGGAAATCTTTGCAGCAACGCCTCTGTATGACCACCCATGCCAAGAGTTGCATCAACGACCACTGGATTCTCGCTGGCATTAATTGCAGGTGCGAGGAGTTCGATGCATCGATCTCGCATTACTGAAACATGTACGTTGTTATCAATCATTACTCCCCCTTAACTTGAAATAGATTTGCACTTGGTTTTTCTCTTTCGACTCTCAGCTCTGGTCACCGCCGGCCGACGGATCTATTTAGTAGCGGCGCCGGGGAAGGGGCGCCGTTACGTTCGAAGGGTCGGCGGTGGCCACAGATGAGAGTTATTTAGAACAGCCCTGGAAAGACCTCCTCTGAAACATCGGCAAAAGTTTTTTCACGATCGGTGAGATATTCATTCCACGAAATTGCATCCCAAATTTCAACGCGAGTATTTGCGCCAATAACAACGCAATCTTTTTCAAGACCTGCATATGTACGAAGACTTTGCGGAATTGTTATGCGACCCTGGCGATCAGGAATCTCGTCGTGTGCGCCGGCAAACATCACACGGCTGTAATCACGAGCTGATTTCGCAGTGACTGGCGCTTGTTTTAGCGTCTGTGTTATAACTTCAAATTCACTGGAAGGAAAAACATAAAGACAACGCTCTTGCCCTTTAGTAATGACAAGACCCGATGCCAACTCATCACGAAACTTTGCAGGGAGAATAAGTCGGCCTTTTTCATCAAGGCGCGGTTCGTGGGTACCAAGAAACATTTCTCGCGCCCCCTTCCCCGGAGTTCGCTGGGCCGTAGTGATTTCCGGCCTATTCCCCCACTTTACTCCCTTTCCCTCCTTTTTGCACCACTTTTAGCCACAACTCACCCACTATCCCCACTTCGTTTGGGTACAAAAAAGGCCCCCAAGTGGGGGCCTGGCTGCACAGCTATTTACTGACTATTGCGCTCGTCCCAGCGCTGCTCTAAGCGTGAACCAAGGCCTTTGCTCTTGCGAGCGCCCTTGCCTTTACTACGAGGGGCATGTTTGCCCAATGAAGAGACAATGGCAATAACGCCAGCTAGGGCGATCACGAAGCCGAGTACGCCGATCGGGGTTGTCTTCGAGACAAGGCCGGCAAATAGCGTCACAATTCCAAGCGGGATCAGCGATATTCCAACGAGCGTGCTATTTCGGCGTGGAGCCTTTGCATCTCCGGAGAGAGCAGAAAAAAGCCGTGGATCCTCAGTTAAAAGGGCGGCTTCCATCTCCTGAAGCATTCGCTTCTCATGATCGGATAAAGGCATGTCCTAACAATAGAATATTTTTGCATTACCCGCCACTGTGAGTTAACCCTCTGTTTCATCGCGTTTCTCAGGGCGAATTAAACGTGCAGGACGCACACTTCCTGCACCAAAGCGCTCTCTGGCACGGTCAATCGCCCCATCAGCCTGGCGCCAACCACTTTCCCGTGCGCCTAGAACCATCTGCTCAGGGGCGCCACTACTTAAATTCTCAAGTGATACCCCGACTAAACGCAGCCTGGCCCGCTCAATTCGAAGTGCCTCATAGAGGCCTTTAACTACGTCGTAAATCTCATGCGTTCCATCGATCGGAAGGGCCAGAGTTTTAGATCTATTGATGGTTGTGAAATCTGCAAAGCGCACTTTTATCGAAACCGTCCTTGCAAATAAATCTTTATCTCGAAGTCGTGCCGATGAGCGCTCAGTCAAACGTAAAAACTCAGTCAAAATTTGCGTTGGATCATCTAGGTCTTGAGGGAAAGTCTCCGCCGAGCTAATACTCTTTTCGGCATCATGTGGTGTTACATCGCGATAATCGCGGCCCCATGCAAGTTCGTATAAAGAGGCACCACTTGCCTGTCCTAAAGCACGAATCAAAGTTGCCCGAGGCAGTTTCGCAATATCTTCGATGGTGCGAAGTCCAAGACGCTCTAACGTCTCAGCAGTTTTTGGTCCTACTCCCCACATCGCTTGTATCGGCAATGGATGCAAGAAAGTTAATATTCGATCGGAGGTAATCTCTAGCATTCCATTTGGTTTGCAATGTTGGGATGCAAGCTTTGCAATGAACTTCGATGGCGCAATTCCGACTGAACAAGTAATGCCCTCTTGCGACTCTACTTTTGCGCGAATAGCCATTGCAATTTCACGAGGAGAACCCAATAAGCGTTGTACGCCACTTACATCTAAGAAGGCCTCATCGACTGATACAGGTTCTACCCACGGTGTAAAGCTGTCAAAGATCTCCATCACGTGCGAGGAGACCTCTTGGTAGCGCGCCATATCAACGGGCAAAAAAATCGCATGCGGTGCTAATCGGCGAGCCCGGCTCACTGGCATAGCTGAATGAATACCAAATTTTCGTGCTTCATAATTTGCCGCTGAAACAACGCCGCGCGCGCCCATTCCAATTACAACGGCTTTACCCTTTAATTCAGGGTTATCGCGTTCGGCAACGGAGGCAAAAAATGCATCCATATCAACGTGAAGAATCGAGGCCGAACTCATATTGCCAGCGTACTTTCTTTAGCGCGCCACGTTTCATATGCCGCGCGCAAATCCCAGGCACCTGTCCCCCGAATTGAGATTCCACGCGCACCAGTACGACGGGTAACGCCGCGAACCAGTAGTAGGGATGATGAATACAGCGTGCTGGCAAAGTCGGCCTGCACGTCGGTAAAAAATGCCGAGTCGCTGCAGCCATGGCCATCATCGAGAGTTAAAAAGATGACCCGCTTACCTGAGCGCACGGGTGGTGTCTGCATTGCAACTTTAATGCCGGCAACTAGAACGCTAGATTGTGAACGCGTCTCTAATAACTGTGATGATCGCACCGCGCCGATGGCGTTAAGAAATTCACCATAAAACTCCATCAAGTGGGCAGACATATCAATACCTAAGCGTTCGACTTCATGGCGCACGCTTTGCGCAGCGTTCATAGCTGGCAGGCCACTGCTAATTAGCACTGGGGGTGCAAAAGCTAAATTCATCTGTGCGCCGGAGATAGCTTTACTCGGCGAACGTTGTAAGTCGCTCAAATACAGCAAAAGATCCCGACGATTAACATCACGGTGCAGCCGATCAAAGCCGCCGGTAAGAATCAAACTTTCAGTAACTGGGGCGCTACTACCGGAGCGATGGACGAAGTCAGCTAAGTCGGTATATGGGCGACCCGCAATAATCGATGCAACTTCGCCATCGCTTATCTTTGAAATAGTTGAAAGTGCGATGCGAATTCCTCGCCCACCTTCCTCGACGCGATAGAGGGAATCCGATTCATTAACATCGAGCGGTGCGATAGCAATCGACATCTGACGTGCCTCATCAACGATTAAACGTTTGGGATACATGCCCGGGTCATGCGTAAGAACTCCAGCTAAAAAAGCTGCCGGGTAATGTGTTTTAAGCCAGGCCGATTGATACGTGGGCATGGCAAATGCTGCAGCATGTGCTTTACAAAATCCGAAGGACGCAAAAGCGCGCAGCAGCTCCCAGATTTCATTCACGATTGGCAGTTCATACCCGCGCGCTGTTGCTGCAGGGAAAAACCAGTCACAGACCTCTTGCGCACCCGCCTTATCCCCCAGTGCCCGCCGCTTTTCATCGGCGCTAGCTAGAGATACACCTGTCATCGTTGCAATGATTTGAATGACCTGTTCGTGAAAGACAACAACGCCTTCAGTATCACGCAAAATTTCATAGAGATCTGGATGAATAATCCTTGGACTGCTCCACCCGTGACGCGCCTTTAAAAAGGGCGTAATCATGTCGCCCTTAACTGGCCCCGGTCGAAAGAGTGAAATATCAATAATTAAATCGGTAAATGTTTTAGGTTCGAGTTTTCCCACTAGCTCGCGTTGGCCCGGACTTTCAACTTGGAAAATCCCAAGAGTGCGTGTTGATTGAATTAACTCAAATGTCTCAAGATCATCTAGTGGTACTGCATCGATATCGATTGCGAGATCTTGCGTGCGTTGGATTTCAGTGAGGGCGTAAGAAATCGCCGATTGCATGCGCACGCCTAAAACATCGAGTTTTAATAAACCAATCGCCTCAACATCATCTTTATCAAAGACGACCATTGGATAACCGCTCGCACTAGCCATCAGCGGTATCCGGTCTAATAAAGCGCCGTCAGATAAAACTATGGCGCATGGGTGCATCGCTAAATGTCTAGGCAGGCCATCTAAACGCTCGGCAAGGGCGATAGTCATTGCCGTTAAAGGCGCTGAAATATTGAGCGATTTAAGTTCAGGTAGGTTTTCAAGCGTGCTGGATATATTGCGCGCACGAACATGGGGCATCGATTTTGCCAACATATCAATCTCCATTGCTGGCAGACCAAGGGCTGCGCCAGCATCGCGAATGGCATGCCTGGCGCGATATGTATCGACCATTGCAACGGTTGCACAGCGCGATTGATTATTGGGTGTATCCCAATTGGTATCACCGTAGCGTTTGAAAACCATGTCATAGATTTCAAGGCGGCGGTGGGATTCAACATCGATATCGATATCGGGTAAGGCCCTACGCAGCGGTGAACAAAAACGCTCCATCAATAAACCATGGGCCATGGGTTCAACACCAGAGATTCCAAGCAAATGACAGATCAATGAGCCGGCACCACTGCCACGTGCGGCGACGCGAATATTGGCCTTGCGCGCCATATCGC
Source organism: uncultured Actinomycetes bacterium (assembly GCA_903832395.1). Lineage (GTDB taxonomy): Bacteria > Actinomycetota > Actinomycetes > Nanopelagicales > Nanopelagicaceae > Planktophila. The sequence goes on from CAILBF010000079.1 coordinate 17,861, forward strand.
AGATATCGGCGACGGTTAAAAAGTACGATTCAAAACCTAGCGTTGCAACCGTTGATAGTTCATCATCTAGACGGGCACGGGCTTTTTTAATTGCGCCGCTATCGCTATAGCGCCAGTTAATTCCGGCTTCGCTACGAGTGCGCAATAACATTCGCATCTCGTGTGCCGATTGCGCACCGACTACATGAGGCTCCGGTAAGTGCGCACCCCCGAGTCCAATATCGCGCGCGGGAGATAATAAAGAACGCTCAGCCCACGCCCTCGTTGTTGCAAGTAGTTGGCGCGGTGTGCGCTCTCCAGCTGCCCGCGCAATTTCGGCGGCAAGTGAAATCATCTCGTCGCCCGATTTCAAAAAGCCTTCAGCGTTACGACGTTCGACATGGCGTGGATGTAGCGGCACTAATTGACGTGCGCAATCTAAAACATCGGCCACTGGTCCATCGCTGCGATCGCGCATCCGTACAGCGTTCGTAACAACGGCATCAATATCGTGATCTCGTGCAAAAATCAGTGATCTAGCAGCGTGTGATGTAGAGCGTGGACCTTTACCCGCAACTAAATGTGAAACGCATTCAATAGCGTTGCCGGCAAATAAATCACGGGTTACATTAAATGCAGTAAAAGCAGCATCGATACGGTTATCGGTCAGTAAAGCACCAACTGGTGATTCAGGACCGTGGAGTGCGTAGAGTTTTGAACTGTAATGGCTAAAGCGTTCCAAGAACTCAAGAGTAAGAACTGGGCTTCGATTATCAGAGACCATGGCCAGTGATGTTAATAATCGACACAACGCCGACCATCCCCCGTCGCTATGCGCAAGTAAAGTGATGCGGTTTTTTGCGCCATCCGTATCGATACCTAGATTGACTCCGATAATCGGAGCGATGCCAAACTCAAGACAACTTTGGGCAAAACGAACTGCGCCAGCTAAACCATCGCGGTCGGTTAGTGCTAGCGCCGGCATTTCAAACTCGGCGGCGCGCGCAACTAAGTCATGTGGCTGCGTTGTTCCATACTTAAGTGAGTACGCACTTGCGACATTGAGATGGATAAAACTCATATCGATCTAATAATCCACTGACCACTAAGTTCGTCACGTTCGAGTTCAAAGGTTGTAAGGGAGCCGATAGGTGCGGCCTCAACCCGCCACAGCGCACGGGCGGCATCATCGGGGCGATACTTGCCATCGCTAATGCGGTTCCACCAGCCGCCGGCCTCACACCATCTAGATAAGACTGCATGGATGCGAAAACGTTTGCCCTTAAAAGTAAATTCAATGGGAGTAGTTGCGCCATCGATCGTGACATCGTGAGCGGGGTTAATCTGTGACATTTCTAAGGTGCACTCCTCAAGGCTGTGGATATTCGAACA
>CAILBF010000080.1 GCA_903832395.1 uncultured Actinomycetes bacterium
GGGGATGCCCGCTGAAATTGTGCGCCGACCATTGGAGTTCATCGTGTAGTGAGCGCCGCGTACACCGAGTGATAGACCGACAGAGTTCTTATTAAAATTCAAAGTAAGACCCGGTGCTATTTTTAATCGCCGACGAAATCGTACGCTCATGAGTTAAAGGTAGCGCTAGTCGTCACTATCTTGCCCAGTTGTACGAGGCAAAAATAGAAAAGCAGGTCGACGCTAACCATCTCCACAGCGGCGTCAAAGATTGTGGATAGAGGTAGTTGTTTGTCATAGGCACTTTGTAGGCTCCTAAGACTGCAAAGTGAGGTGAGAGTTCCAAATGACAAGTGGCTTAAGAATCGGCGTGTATATCGATGGTTACAACCTCTATTACGGAGGCAACCGCCTAGTTGGTGACGGACGATGGAAATGGCTGGATGTGCGGGCACTGGTTGCCGCTCATATTCCATCATTTGAGCCTTGGGATAATGCAGTTATTAAGCGCTTAGTTTATTTCACGGCAGAGGTAACCAATGCACCGGAGTCGCTTAGGAGACAACAGGCGTATATAGAGGCGTTACAACTTTCCAAATCAGTTGATTATGTTGAATTTGGGCGCTTTAGAAGTATTCTGGACGAGAATTTCGCGGCAACCGGCTACTTTACGCGAATTAAGCGCATCCAAAAAGAAGAACACCCGTTACCAGATGAGAAGTGGATAAAAATTGATTCAGAGAAATATGTACGCGTGACACATGAGAAGAATGAAGAAAAGAGATCCGATGTGAATCTCGCCAGTCATTTAATGATTGATCTATTTATGGAATCAATTGATGCCGCAATAGTTGTTTCCAATGATGCCGATTTAACTTTCCCAATCAAATTTGCAAGAACTCGCATCCCCGTGGGGGTGATTAATCCGCGGGGAACACAGACAGTTGGCGATTTAAAGGGAAATGTCACGGACGGTGTTGGCAGTCATTGGTGGTATCGAATAACGGGGCAAGACTTATTGGCATATCAATTGCCTGAGACAATTGGGCATTTATATCGTCCTGCTGTGTGGAGGTAATACACAGATTGCCGCTTTTGCTTGACGAGGCATACTTTATTAGGTTAACATTTCCATACACACCCGGCCACTAGTGGGCCGGGTTTTTCTTTGCCCCAATGAAAATAAATTCGGCTAATTGCTCTGGGGCTTATGTAGGTACTTATTACTACCCAATAAAGGTGAGAGAAAAAATTTATTGGACAACGCTGAGGATTCGCTGGACTGCATCCTGAATTATCTCTTTACTCGTTGCAAAATTCATTCGAATAAAGCCGTTCCCTGACGGGCCATAGAAATTACCTGGGGCTATAGCTATTTTGCCCTCCGTGATGAATCGGCTGGCGACGTCTCCTTGAAACTCTAACTTGCGCAAATCTAGCCAGCCAAAATAGCTGGCCTCTGGCATGCGGTATCCGATGGCGACTCCGGACGTGCTAATTAACTCCTTTAGAAACTTACGCGAACCGTCTAACTCATCTATGACTGCATCAAGCCATGGGATTCCATCGCGATATGCAGCAGCTGAGGCGATAGCGCCAAATAACGATGCACGTGAATGAACTGCGAGCGGGAGCCTTCCCAAGATCGCCATGTTTTCTTCACTTTGGGCAACTATCTGGGCGCATTTTAAGCCGGCTATGTTGAATGCTTTCGTGGCAGATAGGAATGCAAAACCTACTTCGCGGGCAGTTTCTGATGCCGATAAAAATGGCGTGAAAGTATTTTCTTTATAAACTAATGGGGCATGGATCTCATCAGACATAATCCGCACGCCATATTGCTTGGCTAAGTCAGCTAACTCTGCGAGTTCACTTTTAGTAAATAACGCTCCAACTGGATTATGCGGGTTGCAGAGAATATGAACTTTCACACCTGACGCGTAGGCGGCCTCTATTGCAGAAAAATCTAGGCAGTAGCGCAGTTCTTTTTCGGCTAGAGGTGCATCAACGACTTCACAGTGGAGCTCTTTGATCCAGTTGTAAAAATTGTAATAAACAGGCGTATTAATCAGAATTTTGTCGCCGGGTTGCAGGATGAGTCGGCAGATTTCAATGACACCAACTCCAACATCGGCGGCAATTTTGATAGTGGATGGATCTATCTGCCAGCCCCACCGATCGTTCGCAAAAAATGAGAGCGCCTCACCGAGTTCGGGGACATTTCCTAGATAGCCGGCATCAGAGTTTTGCACGAGTGACATCAAGGCAGCCTGTACTGGCTCGGCTAATTCATAATCCATGACCGCAAAGGGCATTGGCAAAATATCTGCGGGAAATGCGCGCCACTTTTCACTCTTTCGTGCTTGTAGTGCTGAAAGAGGTGGGACTGAAATCTTAATTTTATCCACTCAGAGAGCCTAAGGAATTTATAGTTCTTTTACCAATTAACGAAAAGTATGCTCAAATACACCTATGGAAAACGCAAAGCGACTTGTTGGACATCCAGTATCACTGTCGGTTTTAGACTTTGGGCTATTTACCGTCCATGCTAATGGCCGAATCATTGGAATCCCTGGATTCTTAATTACAACGAGTGCTGGCGAACATGTTCTGATCGATACGGGATTTCCTGAGAAATATGCCGATGATAATGAGGCGGCATCGGTTGAAGATGATTTGGGAGCATTTGGAAAGATCCTCTCACTCACCCATCAGAATCAGCCGGCGGCTCAGTTGGCTTTGCTCGGGTTAACAAAAGAGGATTTAGATTTTGTCATCATTACACACACTCATATTGATCATGTTGGAAACATTGGAAGTTTTCCGGGTGTGCCGTTAGTAGTTGGTGCCGATGAGCGGGCACTTGCAAAACCTATTTATTGGCGGGGCAAAGCGCCTTTAGAGTGGCCGAAAAGTGAGTACGTATTAGTGACGCAGGATTTTGATTTGGGACCAGGGTTTCGAGTGTTACTTGTGCCAGGACATACGCCGGGTGAGCTTTCAATTATGGTTGATTTACCAGATACCGGTTCGGTACTACTGACCAGTGATGCGATCTCGCGTGAATCTGAAGTTGCAGAGGGGTGTCTTGATTCAGTAAACCCCGAGCAGGCCTTAGCAAGTGCACATCGAATATTAAATCTGGCGCGCGATCGCGATGCCTTTGTAATTTATGGACATGGGCCCGAGCAGTGGGAACAGTTAAAGAAAGCTCCCGAGTCTTACACCTAACGAACGTCGCGTCCCTGATTCAGGATTATGACGTTTCCGCTGGAGACATCACCGGCGGGTGAGATTAAGAAACCAACCCACGCTGCAATTTCAGCTGGCTTCATCGCCCTGCCTCGTGGCATTTGAGCAAGGGCCTTATCTAAAATCTCTTTCGTTAGCACATTAAATAGCGGTGATTCAGTCATAGCTGGTGCAATCGAGTTAACAGAGATTCCTTCAGTTGCATATCGGCGGGCCAAGTCTTTAGTTAATGTATCAATGGCAGCCTTGCTTGCCCGATAGTGCGGTGGATCAAATACATCGAAGTTATATGCCCCATTTGATGAGATATTTACAATTTTCTTAATCCCTGGTCGGGTGAGCATCAGCTTGACTGCCTCTTGGGAACAGAAGAAGGCGGAGGAGAAATTAACGGACATCTGTAATTCAAACTCTTGCGCCGGAATGTTTGGAAACTCGGACATGAAACAGTTTCCAACATTGTTAACAAGGGCATCAACACCACCAAGTGTTGTAGCTATCTCTTTGAAAGCCTGAGCGATAGCTGCGGCATCGGTTAAATCAATGGCAATGGGTGTGAAATCTGCGCCGTATTTGGCAGACATCACATCGAGCTCTGTTTTCTTAATGTCTAAGCCAACTACATGCAAGCCATCGTTGATTAGTTGGGCAACTATTGCGCTGCCAATTCCGCCGCATGGGCCAGTCACGACTGCGATTTTCTTGTTCATAATTGAGCGAGCATACCTAGAAAAGCTTTATTTGAAGAGGTGAATCTGAGGCTTTTTCGTCGATGAGTTTATTGCCTGCGATGCCTGGGTCAGATTCAAAAGGACATGCAGAGGAAGTGCGCGCTAGCCTTGTCCCATGAAAAAGACCATCACGGCGCAAAGCCTTAGAAAGACAAATCTATTAGCAGCATTTTTGCATCTTGCACAGATGATTGCAGTATTGACGTTAAGCAATGGGTTCTCGCTACCAATAACTGCGACCTACATGTCCGGTCCTCCTGGATCATCCTTTGCTCCCCCCGTTGTTCTATTTAATACCCCTGTCGGTTTAACGGTAGCTATTTTCTTAGGTCTTTCATCGCTGGCCCACTTTATTGTGGCAAGTCCGCAGTTCTTTGGCCGCTATAGCGCAGGTATAGCAGCACAGCGTAATTACTTCCGTTGGGTTGAGTATGCAATCAGCTCATCAGTGATGATTGTTTTAATCGCTCAGGTAACTGGCGTAGCCGATATTTCAGCGCTAATTGCTATCTTCGGTGTGAATGCTTCGATGATTTTATTTGGTTGGCTCCAAGAGAAATATGAGACTCCGGGCTCTGGTGGCTGGCTGCCGTTTATCTTCGGTTGCATTGCAGGCATTGTTCCTTGGATTGTGCTTGCCTTTTATGTCTTTTCCATTGGGGGCGCAGGCGACACATCGGCCCCGGCATTTGTATATGGAATTGTCTTTACGATTTTCCTATTCTTTAACTCATTTGCTCTCGTGCAATGGTTGCAGTACAAAAAGGTTGGAAAATGGAGTGACTACATCCGCGGTGAGCGCACGTACATAACGCTTTCGCTGATCGCTAAGTCGGCCCTTGCCTGGCAGATCTTTGCTAATACCTTGATTCCACAATAGGAATTTCCAAGAGTGAGGGCTTAATCATCGTTGCTTTGAACGATGCAAAATGGATGCCCGATTGGATCGAAATAAACTCGGAATCTATTCGGACTTACTTGGTGGCTTGCTTTACGGGCACCGATTGTAAGGAGTTTCTTCTCAGTGCTATCTAAATCGCGAGCGTGAAAATCCATGTGCACTTGTTGGGGAATATCACCGGTTGGCCATGTAGGGGCTTTGTAGTTATCTATCTTTTGAAATCCCATCATGGTGCGGCCCTTGGCATCGTGAAGTTCTAGCCAGCCGCAGGTTTCTTCCGTCTCGCCCTCTTCGAAAGGCTGCACGCGCCAGTCAGTGATCTGCGAATAGAAGTTGGCAAGGCGCCAGGGGTTTGGGCAATCGAGTGCGGTGTATGCGTAATGGGCGATTGGCATGAGAGCTCCTCACTGTTTTCGTACAGTTAAAGCGTACTCGCGGACAGTTGTGGATTAAATATAAGAATTGTCAGTCTGCAATTATCTAATTGCCTCATGCCCACAAAGGAGGAATTATGAAGATCACGGCTTTGCTCGTTTGGCACGATAGATGTAAAAGGTTACTTTTAGGAACCTTATCTGATATGGTCAGGGAATTCAAAGGGGTTTTAACCATGGCAACAAATGTAAAGCTTTCAGATGATCTGGTGAAGGCCGCCGGACGGATCGCCGCGATTGAACACAGGTCTATCCCAAAGCAGATTGAGTTTTACTTCAAAATTGCCGCAATTGCCGAGGCTAATCCAGATCTCTCTTTCGTTCTGATTAAAGAGATCTTAAAAAGCGATGCCGAGGCCACATCTGGCCACTACCAGTTCGGGTAATGGAGCTACTACTTACATCAACTTTTGCTCGCCAAGTAAAGAAACTCCATAAAAACGAGAAAGACTCTTTAGATAAAGCTCTGCAACAATTGATGAGGAATCCGTTACTCGGTGAAGCAAAAAAGGCCGATCTTGAAGGAATTTATGTTTTGAAATTCACAGTTAATCGCCAAGAATGGTTAGTCGCCTATCGACTTCTCACTAGGGACTCTTTGAAATTACTTTTGCTAGGACCACATGAAAACTTTTACCGAAACCTCAAAAAGAGCTAGGGCTTGCACACCTAGTCAGGCATCTGATTTCCTTAATTGAGGCGATGCTGTAATTGCAGCAGCCTATGCTTCGTTGTTTCGAACTTCAGGTGGCATAGCTTTTTTAGAGTATTCGGCCCAATTAGTCTCAAGTGCCTCGATTAATTGAAGAACGAAGAGTGGCGAAATATTTACACGCGATACGACAACACCGTTTGCGCCCTCTGGAGTGAAATCCAGTCTTGCAAAGTCGATGGTAAATTCATAATCGCTGTGTTTAATCGCTGCAAAATTCGCCCATACTCCCCCAACATCTTTTAGATCCAGGTGAAGATTGAGTCCGTTTATCTGTCCATCTTGATTTTCCATGCTCACAATATTAGGCCATAAAAGCTAAATATCTTCAGTGAACAGTGTGGCTTAAAGAAAAGCCGTAGACAAAGCTATTAAGCCAACGATAAGCGGTGGGAAAAGTGGCTCTTTGCGGCGCCGATGGGTGTTGGCTGCCCCAGCCATGAGAATAAACAAACCAACTGCTGCAAACTTAGCTAAGTTTTCAGCAATTGAAAATACATGTGGCAGAATCAAGCCAGCGGCTCCGAGTACTTCGGCAAGGCCAATCAATTTTACTTGCGGTGTTGAGAAATCAGCAGACCACGCTGAATTCTTATTTGCCAACAATTTACTTCTACTTGATGTGATTTTCATTATTCCTGATCCAAGAAAAGCTAACGAAACAATCCCAGCGACAATCCAGTAAGCAGTACTCATTTTAAGCTCCCATTTCCATTGAAGTTAAGCAACACGTAATTTGGTCTTTTCCTGTGCTTGCGCAAATGAAGCAAGCTTCTTTTCAACTAGGTCTTCCATTCCTGGAACCATTCCGACGTAGTTGAGCTCGGCAAGAATTACTTCGACATCTTTAGAACCTAACTGTGTAAATACTTTTGTGAGGTAGCCACTTAAGAAATCCCAACCCTCTTTTGGAGTTCCTGGGGCATATGAGCCACCTTGGGACGCCAAAACCGTGACCTTCGCCGAAATGGAATCGTTCGGATTTCCGCCGCCGAGCTTTCCTGGAAAGACCAGTTGATCGATGTAAGCCTTAAGAACTGACGGAACGCTCCAATTCCACATGGGCGTTGAAACGAGGATCTCGCTGGCACCTTTGAACTCGTTGATGAGCTCCATGCGATCCTTTAATTTTGCGGCCATCGATGGCGTGTGAGTATCGGCTGGACTCCATGAAGCACCGAGGGTCTCCCCATCTAAGTGCGCAACTGGATTGCTGATTAAATCGCGTTCGACGATTTTTACGCCAGGGTTATTGGTTGAGAATTTGGCTAGAAATTCATTGGCCAATGAGCGCGAAACTGAGCGCTCTCCCTGTGGGCTGGCCGAGATATAGAGCAGGTAAGACATGAAGACTCCTTTTGGTTGACGTTTCAACTATCTAACCACTACTTGGTTGATACGTCAACTTTTGCTATTATGGGCTCATGGAAACCTACGGGATGACTCTTCAGCAGTTGCGAGCTTGGCGTGCCTTTCATAAATTGAGAGGCCAGTTGCTTCCTCATCTTTCTAAAAAAATTCATAAGAACACGGGGTTAACTCCTTCCGAGTTCTTCCTTCTGATCACCTTGATTGACTCACCGACGGCCTCGCTGCACTCATCTGAAATTGCCGAAAAACTCGATTGGGAGAAAAGCCGGGTCTCACATCAAATAAGTCGAATGGAGGAACGGGGGCTTTTAACGCGAAGCGTTTGCGAAAGCGATGCTCGGAGCTGCCTCGTTGAAGTTTCAGCATCTGGACGTAAATACCTCAAGAAGGCACTGCCTAATCACTTCCTAGATGTTAAACACTGCTTTGCAGATCTTCTCACTCCAGCGCAAATGGATACTTTAATCGACATCAGCAAAATTGTGACGGCGCACTTGCATGACGAGCATGGCGTAGGCATCAGTCAAGATGCACGATCGCTAAAAGCTTAACCTCGGTCAAACTACTGCAGAAAGATCCTTACATAAGTTGGCTAAATATTTAGGGTCTTTTTTCTAACAACTCGCGAGCAACGATGTAGTCATCTTTTGACATTTCACCTTTAGCCAGGCGCATATCTATTATTTCCAACGCAGATGGGTTGTGGCTTTTTGGTATAGATACTTCATTAGTTGCTCGTGATTGGCCAACGAATCTAATAATGAGCCAAGCAAGGGCTACGAAGAATAAAATTCCTAAAAACATCATCACGATCCCATATCCAGAATCGTGCATGCGTCCAAACCCATCCGGATTATCTGTCCAATTCATTATGAACTTCCTCAATTCTTAACACTAGGCAACCTCTATGGCCGCACAATTAAAGTACTCCGGAAGGCTGAGTTTGAGTCAGAAATATGCTGAGAGAACACTCAAAGTTTTGCGCTCTCCAATTCTGGCTAAGGTCTAACCACCACACGCACAATATCTTCGGGCGTCGCCGATTGACCAAGTTCGACATTAACGTTTGTTGGTATGCCATTAATCTGGGCAGCGGCCAGAAATGCGAACTGCGCAGCAATATCGGCCATCCAATAAAAGGCGCCCGGACCTGCGCGATCTAAAATCCGTTGAGCTTCGGCAAGGCGGGCATCGGAGAATTTCTCGGCCCCATTTTTCTCATCGTTAATGACATCCAACAGCAGACCCTTTATCTCAAGGCCAATGCCAGTTGAGTAGTTGGAGCTGTCAATGAGCTCCTTAAGCTCGGCATCTAGATCCTTAGGTTTCCTAACCCGTTTCTTGCGGTTGAGGAAAAGGAAGATGACCAAGGTGAAAAAGAATATTTCGAACATGACTTCAAACTACTCCAGACAACTGACATTTCACCAGTGGCCAATATTCGCAATACCCCTTAATAGTGAATGGGGGGCTGGCTCAGTCTACTTTTTTTGGATTTGGTAATTCATAATTTGGGGAACTCCCATAAGAGAAATGGTCTATGAATAATAAAGAGTTCTGCCTTTCAATTCTCGAGAAGGCTGGCATACCAATAAACTCCACCGAGCCCTGGAGTATCCACGTTCATGATGAGCGACTATGGGACAGGATTGTTTCGCAACATCAACTGGGGCTCGGTGAAGCTTATATAGAGGGCTGGTGGGATTGCGCCAACATCGATCAGATGCTTACGCGACTTTTGACTATCGATGCCACTGAACTATTGCGGCCATCAGCCTCGGTTGTATTGCATCACGCCCGGTCAAGAGTGCTCAATCACCAAACAAAAGCCAAGGCCGCTAAGAATGCCAAACACCATTACAACCGAGGCAACGAACTCTATCTGCGCATGCTTGATCCGGAGATGGCATATAGCTGCGGATATTGGAAAGATGCTTCGAATTTAAATCAGGCCCAGATAAATAAATTTGATCTCATTTGTAGAAAATTAAAGTTAGAACCCGGCATGAGGCTTCTAGATATTGGTAGCGGTTGGGGCGGATTACTTCGTCATGCCGTTAAAAATTATGGAGTGAGTGGAATAGGCATATCCCCCGCCGATGAGCAGATAAGCCTGGCGCGCGAGTTATCTGCCGGACTAGATATCACTTTTATGCAAAAGGACTATCGAGAGCTTTCAGGGCAGTTCGATCGCGTTGTCTCGGTCGGAATGATGGAACATGTTGGACCTAAAAATCTCGGTACTTTTTTTGCAACGTGTTACCAGCTTCTTAAAACCGACGGCATCATGCTTCACCACACAATTTCATCGACGTACTCCAAAAATTCAACCGATGCATTCTTCGATAAGTACATCTTCCCCGGAGGAGTTCTGCCCTCGGTTGCACAGATTGGTGTCGCTTGTGAGAAGAAGTTTATTATCGAAGATTTACATAACTTCGGTTTAGATTACGACAAAACACTTCTGGCTTGGTATGAGAACATCAATATGCGATGGGAGGAAATCCCCCACTACGATTTGAAGTTTGTGCGCATGTGGAATTACTAC
>CAILBF010000081.1 GCA_903832395.1 uncultured Actinomycetes bacterium
CACCCAAGGCAGGGTCTGCATAATCAATTTCATCGGCTGGACCCATTTTGATAACGCGCAGGGTTAAGCCAACTTCAATGAAAGCCAAGATTCCGTAAAGAACGGTGAAAGCAATCATTGTGAATAGAACTGCGCCGGGTGATACAACGGCGCTGACGCCATCGGCAGTTTTAATCAGACCAAACACCGCCCATGGTTGCCGAGCGGTTTCAGTAAATATCCAGCCAAATGAGTTTGCTAGGAGTGGAAGGAAGGGAAGTGCGATCATCGCAGGAGCAAACCATTTGCCCTTGGGTGATCCACCTTTACGCATCTGCCATAGCGCAAGTAAGGCAAAAAGGGCGCCTATAAAGCCAAATCCAATCATCAGCCTAAATGACCAATATGCAAGTGGAATATTAGGCGTGTAGTTACCTGGGCCAAATTGCTTTTCATATGTGGCCTCTAAATCATTTACGCCTTCGACGACGCCCTTGAAATTACCGGTTGACATAAAGGAGAGCATCGATGGAAGTCCAATTTGAAATACAGATTTAGATCCATCAAGGGTTCCAATAGTAAGCAGTGAGAATGGCGCTGACTCTTGTGTTGTATAAAGCGCCTCTGCTGCCGCCATTTTCATTGGTTGTTGGGTAGTCATAATGCGTGCAGTGATGTCACCGGAAACGCCGACCAGAATGAAACTTATCAACATTGTTACTGCGCCCATTTTAAATGTTGAGCGTGCCATTGCTAAATCTTTACCTTTAATCATCAGGTATGCCGAGATTCCTGCGATAAAAGCACCACCGGTAAATGCTGCCGATGGAATTGTGTGGAAGAAAGTTGCCAACGCGGTCTTTTGAGTCAACACTTGGAAAATATCGGTTAACTCTGCGCGGTTTTTAGTTGGATTGTAAACATAGCCAACTGGGTGCTGCATCCAAGCATTTGCCGCAAGGATGAAGTAGGCCGATAGCAACGTTCCTGTTGCAGCTAACCAAATCGATGCAAGGTGCAATTTCTTTGGAAGTCGGTCCCAACCAAAGATCCATAGCCCAAGGAATGTGCTCTCAAGGAAGAATGCGAGAAGACCTTCCATTGCAAGGGGTGCACCGAAGATATCTCCTACGAAACGACTGTACGAAGACCAGTTCATTCCAAATTGGAACTCCTGAACTATTCCTGTGACTACGCCGATAGCGAAGTTAATTAAAAAAAGTTTGCCAAAAAATTTGGTCGCTCGAAGGTAGTGAAGTTTGCCTGTGCGATACCAAGCCGTTTGAAGTCCGGCGACAAGAAAGGCCATACCGATTGTGATCGGCACGAATAGGAAGTGATAAACAGTTGTGATGGCGAACTGCCATCTAGCTAGATCTAGTGAGTTCATATAACTCATTCCCCTTTTTTCTGAAGCGCAGCTGCGCCTCGACACTAATTTTGCGCCGCTTTGATTCCGAACTCTCTGCCAAACTCTGTGTCACCCCTCACGGAGCGTTTTTTGAGCGTAAAAACGGGCCCCCCAACTGAGCGCTATCCCTTAAAATCTGGCGATTGGCGTACTAGTACCCCCTCGCGATACCCTTGCGCCTTGTCCGTAAAGGACGAAGGAAGCAATTACTAGATCTAAAAGGAGTTCTGCCATGGCAGCAACATGCGATATCTGTAGCAAAGGCCCAAGCTTTGGCAACAACGTTTC
>CAILBF010000082.1 GCA_903832395.1 uncultured Actinomycetes bacterium
GGAAAACTTCTCCAGATCGTTCTTGTCATCTTCGATAACCGATAGCAGGAACGCCTTGATCTCAAATGCAATCCCAGTCGCATCATTATCGCTTTCAATGATCGCCTTGAGTTCAGCATCAACCCCGCGCACCCTACGAACTTTCTGCGTCTTGGTCTTTCGTAACAGCAAGAAAAAGAAGAGTCCGATTAGAAATGTTGTTTCAACCATGCAAAGAACGTATCCCTGGCCACTGACAGACCAACAACCACCACCCAGCACAAATATCGACGCTCACGACCAAATTTCCGTTAACTCTTAATCGTCAGGTCGGGGACCTGAGAACAGGTTTTATTTTCTTGGGTTTACGTTTGCCCACAGATCTAATTCGACAAGAGCCTTACGAGGAAGTTCAACGACTGCCACTGTTGTTCTAACCGGCCGTGGTTCATTGAAGAAATCTATCCAAATTTCGTTTACTTCTGCGAGCTTTTCTAAAGAGGTAAGGTAAAGATTGGCTTTGAAAACATCATGTCTGGTGCACCCAGCATCCTTAAGGATTAGTTCAGCATTTTTGAGAGCGGCTTTCAATTGCTCTAAGACACCGCCCTCGACTAGCGATGCGCCATGTTGATCAGGGAAAAGTCCTAAGGCTCCTGATGTAACAACAATTCCATCAATCTTTCTAAAGAGTGAATAAGGTTTTTGAGACATAACTTAGCAGCCTCTATTAAATTCTAATCAAGCTAGTAATTTTATCTACGGATGTCTTAATCAATTCAAAATGCTGGGAGAAATTGATTCGGAAACTTCCCTTTCCAGCAAGTCCAGATTGATAGCCAGGGCTGACAAGCACTCCCGAAAGTTTTAAATCCTTAACGAATGAGAAGTCATTTTTATAATCGTTCCCACTAACTGAAGCGCAATCTGCCACTGAAGGGAAAATATATGAACTTCCACCAGGAGAGCAGACTTTTAGCCCAGGAATTGTTGAGAGCCCCTGAACTAAGTAGTCCCTGATCTCTTGATGCAAGACAGTCCGCTCTTCGAGCCAACCAGGTTCTTCGTCTAGCCAGCCTGCTAGTGCATGTTGTGAATAGCCAGCCGCACGAAGTGAAGTCATTGATTGCAAAGTTTCCATGGAATTTATAATCGGTGCTGAAGCAACTGCGACACCAACGCGGTAGCCGCTCATAGATTCAGTTTTAGAGGGACCAAGAAGTGTTATCGATTGCTCCTTCATGCCAGCAAGCGCGCTGAAGTGCGTGTAGTTGCGATTGTCGTAAATAAGGCGGCAGTAGAGCTGATCGGCGATGACCGAGATTTCATATTTCTTCGCCCAGCGAGCAATTTTTTCGGACATTTCACGAGTGTAGATTCCACCAGTTGGATTATTTGGATTTGAGAATACGAAGACAGTTGCACCGGCCTTGTGGGCTGATTCAAGATCCTCCTCTTTAATTTCTATAAAACCTTCGGGGGTGATTGCTGCTGGAACTCGAATCGATTCGCCACCAAGAAATGCAACAATTCTTTCATTCATGAAGTATTCCATTGCTGGAAAAGCAACAATTGTCCCCAAGCCAACAAATGCGGACAGCGCACCGAAAAGGGCACCTTGGGTTCCGGGCATGATGATTAATTCTTTGGTTGGGTCAACATCGATACCGAGCAACGTGGAGATACGTGGGGCGAGCAAGTTACGTACAGTCGCACTGCCCCGATAGACGGAGTATGCCTCGGTATTTTCCGTTACCGCTCGGGTGAAATTCTTAAATGCTGATGCTGGCGGAAGAAATGCTCTAGTGTCGCCGTGCGTTAGGTCGATCTGATCTTCTTTTCTAGGCAACGCTGCGACTGCTTGATCCATTTCAGCAACGCTCTGTCCGTAAAGGCCTCGATAATTTTCTAGGGCAACGCTTTGTAAGCGTCCTGGCTTGATATAGGAATAACTCATTTACTCTTTCTCCCTTTGCTCTTCGGCTTTACGTCTTCTGGTTGCTCAATAATTACATCTTCAACTGGAATGTAGTGATGCTTAAGTGCTTGCCTGATCTCCTGTGGTTTCTTCCCTTTTAAAACTTCTAGTAACTCTTTGTGCCGTGTTACTACTTCTTTTAAATCAATCTTCTGCGAATCCATAGAGGAGCGCATCAAGCTTCCCATTTGCCCATCTAGCGTATGCCAAAGCTGCTGAATTCGCTCTCGCCCAGCTAGGTTGACGATCAGACTGTGAAATTCGGTATCCAAATAAACCAAAGAGGCAAGATCTTGGGCTTTTGCTGCCGCAGACATCTGGTCAATAATAGTTTCAAATTCTGAAACTAGTTCTTGTGAAAGGGTTATCGAATTACCTTCAACAGCACTTGACTCTAAAAAGTAACGAGCAAAACATGCTTCTGCGATCGCTGTCTTACTCATACGCGTCACGTAAGCACCGCGCCTTACTGAAATCTCGATTAGACCCTGTGCACGCAGCTCTGTGAGAGCGGAACGTAGAGTTGTACGGCTAATGCCATATTCGGCAGCCAATTTCGCTTCTAACAGACGCTCTCCGGCAACGAAATCATTATTTAATATCCGTTTTCGGATTTCACTCTGCACTGCTTGCGGAAGTGAAATATGTTGAATTACATTTTTTTTGGTCACCTTAAGTTGCCTTACCACCAAGAGCCAACAGAGTGGCTTCAGTCAATCCCACATGCTGTTGCGGATCGCTCAATAACTCGAACTCATTCTCTGGACCAGATAAGAAAATTGTTACACCAGGGCCATGACCAGGTTGCGGGCTTGCACCATGAACGATTACTCCGACACTTATCCAACCTTTACGATAGCCAGCGTTAAAGCGCGCATCGAGGTTGCTGATAGCAACAAAGTCACCAATTTTGATATCACTTACTCCTGCTGGAAGTTCATAGACCTGAAGGTCGACATCCCAAAGAGGCATTGGTCGTCCAATTCCATTTCCGACATACTTGCTTTCAAAGATTGTGCGAACTGGGATTTTGAACTTCTTTTCGCCGCTCTTTTTAAAAGAGAGCGCACTGAAAAGATTGCTTGAAATATTGAAGATTCGACTCTCCATCTGGTCATCTGCTAAACCTTGTCCCTCAGTTTCAATTGAGATTTGGTCATCAGGTCTTATCAGCTTCATAACTTCTGGTGCGAAGAGAACTAGGACTCGACATCCTTCTCCGCGTTTTCCAAGTACGACCCCGGTTGCGCCGATGGCTGCGCCAGTACGAACTTTTGCAGTATTTCCAATGCAAGATTGTGCGACAAGTGAATATGCTGCATCTGAATTTGGGTGACTTACTGAAACACCAGGTGACGCATGATCGGCGTCCAAAGCAAAAATGCTATCCCCGACGCGATAATTCAAAACGATTCCACCATCTCCAGTTGGCACATATGTATGGCCATGGCGGTCGATTTTAAATGGATCGCTTAAAGACTCGGAGTGTCCGACAAAACCGAGAGAATTTACTGCAGCAGTGACTCTGAAATTTGTCATGATTTCACCTTTATTAAATCTGTTAGGAATTTGATGTTAGATTTTTCATCAAGAATCACATTAAATGCACTTGCTGGTCCACTCATTATGGTTGACGGACCAGGTCCATGTCCAAAGAGTGATGCGCTGCCGGTTGAAATAACTCCAATAGAGATCCAATCTTTGCGATAGCCACGACCAAAACTATGATCCTGATCAATCATCGCTACGACATCTCCGATTCTGAGATCTTCTAAACCTAACGAAAAGCTCGGATCAAGATCCGGATAAGTGCCCATTAGATCGGTATTTGCATACTCGGAAACCATTCCAGAACCAGCGCCGATCGCTTCTGGTGGAACAATTCGAGCGACATGAATATCTAAGACGCCAGAACTATTGGTGCCACCACCCAAGCCATGCAAGAGCTCGGGCGAAAGATTTTTTACGTGAATATCTTTGTGATCGAGCAACTTCAAACCTTGTCCTACAGCTCGGATACTTACGCGATCACCGGTAGTAACTTCTGCCATATCTTCTTCTAACATATCAACAAGCACATAGGCGTGCTGCCCGATTACAAAACCCTGCTTGCCTTCTGCTGGGCCGGACATAACAGTGACAATATTTCCAATACATGTCAGAAATTGGAGAGCATAGTTAACTGACTCTTTCGCGCTTCGAACTGATAGGCCCGGTTCAACGTGATCCCCCAGGAGTCGCGTTGCAATATCTCCGCAATGCACTCCTAGGGTTACCCCGCCCATTCCCGGAAGGAAGAACGCTTGGCCATTTGCATCCACGCGAAAACCGTTACGGTCCGCCAAGGCTGGCCACACTTCCCCAACAACTATCTGTGAGACGAGCCTTGAAGCATTAGTCGTAACTTTCATCGTAATCTCTCCAACTTTCTTTTTTTAAGTTACGCGCCTTTTACTTCACTGAAATTAATCCACTTACGTTCACGATATGAACGCTCAAAGGCATTGATGGTTCGTTGCACCAAGGCACCTTGCGAGAAGTCGCCTTGTGCCTGTGGCGCAGCACCAAGAATTTCGTCGGTGAAATTCTTGATCAAATTGGAATAGAAGAGAAATGGCCAAGGTTCGAGGCTGTTTCCGCCTTCTGGGAAATACTTTTGAGGTATTTCCTGTTCAACAAACTCCACGGAATCTTTGGTCGCTATTTTGATGGTCTGGCAGATGCCAAACTCTTCTACGAGTCTGACAATGATCGCACCTTTAGAGCCATAAATCCGTGCTTCTACTCCAGGATAATTTCCTACAGTCACATATGACGACTGAATAGAGGCGATGGTAGGACTTTCAAACTCGCAGAGCCACATATCGCCATCATCTATATTCATACGTTCCATCGTGCCGGTCGCCCGAATCATCCGGGTAGGTACAAAGTTCCTCATTGTCCCAACAACTTGTGTCATTGGACTATCAACCCACCAATGCATAATGTCGATGATTGGTGCGCCATATCCTTCGATTGATGAGACAGCAATTACACCTTCGCCCAATTCGGTTTGTTCGGCTTGGCGAAGTGGAGTGGCTGGGTCAATCCACTGGCTGTTCTGTTCATAACCGTTGAAAACGTATGGTTCACCGATGAAGCCTGAGTCAATCAGGTCTTTAGCCATCTGAACCGCTGGGGCGTAACGGAAGGTGAATCCCAACTTGGTCTTAACACCTTTACTCTTCGCAAGATCAGCCAAACGTTGAGTTTCTCTGGCATCACGGTTTACCGGCTTCTCACACAAGACATGCTTGCCAGCGTTGATTGCATCCATGGAAACTTGGAAGTGCGCATCGTTGCCAGTTGCAACGTCAATCACATCAATTGTTGGATCCTTTAATATTTCCTCATAACTGTCGGTGATCAAAGGAATATTAAATTTCGCTCCAACCTCTTGCGCCATAGCTAAATTCAAGTCAACCAGAGCTACAACTTCAGCTCGAGAGTCCCGCTGCCATCCTGGAATGTGTGCCCGTTCGGCCCATGCTCCTGCGCCAATTACAGCAACTCGTAGCTTTTTCTTTTCCATTTTTTTCTCCTTTTAGTTGTTTCTCTGAAGTCTGACTCGTGGGTCGATGAAGGTATATAAAACATCGACAATAAAATTCATGATGACCATGAAGACTGATGCGACAAGTACAGTCCCGGTAATCATCGGCACATCTAGGGTAGAAATCGATCGGAAAGCGAGCTGACCAATTCCTGGGATTCCAAAGATTGATTCGACAATCAAAACTCCGCCAAGGAAGTAGCCGAGATCCATTCCAATCATCGTCACAATTGGCATCAGTGCATGACGAATAACATGTCGTCTTAGAATCAGACCGGAAGGCATTCCCTTAAGTTGAGCAAACTCAATGAATGGTGATTGCAAAACATTTATGACGGTAGTTCGAACGATTCTGGAGTAAAACGCTGCCCCGCCAACGCCAAGAGTGAAACTTGGCAAAATGAGATACCAAATCAGTGGATGACCAACGCCATTTAATGGGAAGACTGAAAGTTTGAATGCTAGAAAGTAGAGAAGAATAAGTCCGAGCCAGAATGGTGGAGTTGAGAGTCCAAAGAGCGCAGAAAAGGTAGAAACGCGATCAAAGAAACTTTTTGGGCGATAGGCCGAAATAATTCCAAAGGGAATCCCCAGCAGAATTTCCCAAAGTACACCAGCAACAGCGAGAATTGCGGTGAATGGAAGAGCGCGCCAAATTTCACTTCCAACAGTTTGATTCTGCAACGCAAATGAAACGCCTAAATCGCCTCGAAGTAACCGGCCCAGGAAGTGCATGTATTGAGTCAAAAGTGATTGATCAAGCCCCAATTGATGACGAATATTTGCCACGGCTTCTGGGCTCGCATTAGTACCGGCAACCATGCGTGCAGGATCTCCAGGCACAATGAATGCAAGTATGAATGCCAAAGTCATGACACCCCATACGACTGCAAGCATCTGTGCAGTACGTCGGACTATCCAACGACTCATCGCTTTACCCCCATGGAAGACGTATCAAATAAATCAGTAAGCCAATCTCCCATTAAGTTGAATGCCAAGACGGCGATAATCATTGTTACTCCTGGCGCAACAAGCAGCCATGGTGCAGATTGAAAATACTTTTGACCTTCCGAAATCATTTCGCCCCAAGAAGGTTGTGGCAATGGAACGCCGATTCCAAGGAAAGATAAGGAAGCTTCAATCAAAATCGATGTCGCTACGCCAAGTGTTGAGTAAACAATGATCGTTGGAATTAGGTGAGGAATTATGTGGCGCCGAATGATCTGAGGCGTTGTGAGTCCAAGACTGCGCGCGGCGATAACAAATTCTCGTTCTTTCAACGAGAGAACTTGGCTTCGGATAATTCGCGCAAGATAGGTCCAATATGCGAAGGCAATAACTAGGACCACATTCTTTGTGCTTGGTCCCGTAACTGCAATCAGGGCTATGCAGAAAAGTAGAATTGGGAATGAAAGCACAATATCGGTTAAGCGCATGAGTATTGATTCAACCCAACCACCCAGATAGCCAGAGATCGCACCGATGGTTACCCCGATAAAGGATGCCAGTGCAGTTGCGACAACTCCGACTGTGAGCGAAACTCGAGCGCCAAAGATCAATCGCGAAAGCACATCCCTACCATTTTGGTCGGCGCCAAGTAAGAAATGTTTTCCTGGCCCTTGCGGCGCACCAATTTCTGAAAGTCCATCAGGATATTGATACAAGGGTTTCTTAGGGGCAAACCAAGGAGCGAAGATGGCGATAAAAATCAAGAGAAGCACGATCACAACAGAAGCGAAGGCAATTTTATCTGCCTTTAGCGAACTCCAAGCCCTTGAACGTAGCGAAACGGAATCCAGTGATGATTCTACTTCTTCAAATTGATCATGCATGATTCTCACCGCCCTTATGAAATCCAGAGTTTTCATATGGCTTAATTAAGTGACATGCGGCTTGTGAGCCCGACAAAGTTGTAACAAGTTTTGGTGCTTCACTCGAACAGGTTGCTAATGACTCTTTGCAGCGTGGATTAAATGCACAACCTGAGGGCAGGTTCGCTAGGTCGGGCGGCTCGCCGACGCTCTTAAACTTTTCACCTTTTTGACCTGAAATATTTGGGACGGCGCTTACCAGCGCACGGGTGTATGGATGCTGTGGATTTGTTAGAACTTCATCACTGTTTCCATACTCGACGATCTTGCCGGCATACATGATTGCGACATTCTTAGATATGTATCGCAGGGTCGATAAGTCATGCGAGATGAATATATAACTTATGCCAGTTTGCACTTGAATATCCTGCAGCAGATTCAGAATTTGCGCTCTAACCGAAACATCGAGAGCTGCCACGGCCTCATCACAAATAATAAGATCTGGCTTTGTTGCTAGCGCCCGCGCTATCGCTACCCGTTGACGTTGTCCGCCCGACAACTCCTTCGGAAATCTAGTTGCCAACGAGGCGGGAAGCTTTACCGTTTCGAGTAGGGCGCGAACTTCATCTTTTATTTCTGACTTTGGTAGGTTGCGAATCTGCAAGCCTTCGGCGATTGACTCGGCAATAGTGAAGCGTGGATCTAGAGAATCGTAGGGATCCTGAAAAACCATTTGCAGCTTCTTTCGGATTGGCCGCAGAGCTGAATTACTGAAATTTGAAATTGTGTTACCGCGTACCGAGATACTTCCAGAGTTAGGTTTATTTATACCAATAAGTGCTCGGGCTAGCGTGCTCTTTCCAGAACCAGATTCACCAGCTATACCTAAGGTTTCCCCTTCAAAGATTTCAAAAGTTACGCCATCAACTGCCTTAACGGGTTGAGATGCGAATAAGCCGCCTTTGCCTTTGAAGTGAACCGTTAAGTCAGCCACGGAAAGTAGTGAGTTAGATTGAGCGCTCATGAAGAAACTCGCGGTATCGGATTGTGACAAGCATAATTCTGGGAACTATCGTGATTGGAGCTCAAGGTTGGCGATTGCGTTATACAAAGTTCAGTTGTCCGATTACATCTTGGCGCAAAAGAACATCCAGAAAATATCCGTCCCGCAATCGGCGGACTTCCGGGAATAGTTTGCAGCCGTTCGCGTCCAGTGTCATAAAGATCAGGAACAGATGCAATAAGAGCCTGGGTATAAGGATGCTTGGGATGATTCACAATATCGTCTACTAATCCAGATTCAACGATGCGGCCGTTATACATAACAATTATTCGACTGCAAAAATTTGCAACAACAGCAAGATCATGACTAATCAACAAAACCGCCATCTTGTCTTCGCGCGAGATGGATTCCATCAAATCTAATACTTGCGATTGAATTGTGACATCGAGGGATGTCGTTGGTTCATCAGCAATCAACAATTTAGGTTTACAACTTATTGCAATCGCTATTGCAACACGTTGACGCATTCCGCCGGAAAGGGAGTTTGGATATTGCTTCATGGTGCGTTCAGGATTTGGCAAGCCAACGGATTTTAGTAACGAAATACTCTCGCGCTCGGCATCATTCTTACTTAAACCTTTATGGTAAGTAAGCATCTCCATTATTTGTAAGCCAATTTTTACCAATGGATTTAGACTTGTCAGTGGATCCTGCGAAACAATCGCAATCTCAGAGCCACGCCAATTTTTCTTTCCAGTAAAAGTCTCGGTGTTTCGACCTTGAATTGCGATTGACCCAGATGTCATAACACCCGGTTTCGGAATCAATTTCATAATTGCTCGAGCAGTAAGTGATTTTCCAGAACCAGATTCACCGACCAGCCCGACCCGTTCAGCCGGAGCAATGGAGAAAGAGATGGAATGGACAACTTCGTCCATCCCACCTCTCGTTGGGAAACCTACTGACACTGAAGCAACATCCACAACAGGATCACTGCTGTTTACGTCCACTTCGAGGTTCACTTATCTCCTTTTATCCTTTGTTCTTCACTAATACAAGAAATACAAACCACTAATTAACTCTTGAGAGAGTAATTACTGATCATGTATCCCCAGATTGGGTTCTCAACAAAGTTTCCTACATTACTTCCATACACAGTTGTGTTCTTGCCGAAGTAAAGAGGTATTACAGGATTATCCGCTTGCATTAGCTTCGCAGCTGATTCGTAATAAGACTGAACCTTGGTTGGGTTTGCCAATCCTTGGTTCACCAAATCATCGAACTTTTTATTGCAGTAGAACGGATAGTTTTGACCACCCGGAATCGCAGATGCGCAACCGAGTAGTGCCTGGAAGAAGTCACTACCATCTGGATAATCAGCAATCCAGAAAGTAAGTGTCATTGGAGTCTTATTTGGAGTTGCTGCTACTGTGAAGAATGTGCTCATTTGCACTGCCTTCACATTAATCTTGATTCCGATAGCAGCAAGTTGTTGTTGAATTACAGCATCAAGGTTTGTCCAAGGCTGTGTATTCCAACTGTAGAGATCAGTACTGAATCCCTTTGGATAGCCAGCCTTAGCAAGTAGAGCCTTGGCGCGAGAAACGTTCAAAGGATTAACCATGCTCTTTGAGACATAACCTGTAACCCCTGGTGGAATGAAACCAGTTGCCGGATCTCCCTGACCATTTACCGCACGTAGCAATCCAGCGCGATCGATAGCGTAGGAAACTGCTTGACGTACAAGTGGGTTATCGAATGGCTTCATTTTGACATTGAGTGTTAAGAAGTAAGTTGAAAGTCCAACGCGGTGGCTTATCTGACTCTTCAATTTAGGATCATTGATAACTGAAAGGAAGCTTGAGTTAGGCAACTTGTCGCCCATCAAATCCAATTCACCCTTTTGTAGTTGTAGCAATTGAACTTCAGGTGTTACACCTAAAGCTTCATTTACGCCATCCAAAAGTGGGTGTCCTGGATTCCAATAGTTAGCGTTCTTGGTCAATACGATTGATTGGCCAGGAGTGAAGCTGACAAACTTAAATGGACCAGAGCCCAGTGGAGATTTAGCTTGATCGGCTCCAGTTCCTGAAGGAATGATTGAAGCGTGTGGCATTGCCATTACATAAACGAATGCTGAGTTAGGTGCCGTGAGTGTCAAGGTCAGTTGAGTTGGAGATTTCACAGTTATTCCAGAAACCGTTCCAACTGGATTCTTTGAATACTCTTGACAGCCTTTCACTGCATTCCAGAAGCTAACGACCGGTGATTTCGTCGCCGGGTCGCAAATTCTCGAGAATGTGTAGGCAACATCGTCAGCAGTTACGGCTTTGCCGTCTGCAAATTTCATGCCAGCTCGAATATTTATTGTGTAAGTCAACTTATCCGCAGAAAGCGTTGGCAGAGTTGCGGCGGCCTGAGGGACCAAAGTTGTTCCACTTGGCGTGTAGTCATATAGACGGTTGAAAAGCATTTCCATGTTGTCCCAGCAAGTAGCGTCATAGCAAACCTGAGGGTCAAATGTTGTTGGATCTGATGAAAATGCAATCTTTAAGATTCCACCAGAATTGGCTGCGTTAGCAGATCCATCCCCGATAGCGACTGGGACGATTACCAAGGCAGCGCCAAGTCCCATGACTAAGGATGATCTGAGTAACTTTGATCGTATCGAAATTTTCATTTCTAGCTCCTTTGTATCTTGTCGACATTCAACAATTAGCGTGAATTTAGACCCGTATATGGGTGGAGTCAATAGATTCCGCAAACCCTTTTAGGCGTGGCGTGGTAGCGAAGTGTTAGTAGCCCCGCGAAGGCACGTAAAGATTCTTTGGTATTTTCTTACTTTCGAGCAGGGCTAGGTTCTCAAGGAAGAGATCCACGAGCGCTTTATTCTCTGTTTCAACCGTTGAGGCTGAGTGTGGTGAAATTATGACGTTTGGCAATTGCCACAACGGGTTGCCTTTTGGAAGCGGCTCCTCAGTAAATACATCAAGGCAGGCTCCTAGCAGCGTGCCATCGCCAAGGGCCTCAATCATGCACGCTTCATCAACCACCTGTCCCCTAGATATGTTGATCAAAATGGTTTCAGGTTTCATTACTGCAAAAGATTCCTTGCCGATTAACCCTTCAGTCTCAGTAGTCAGTGGACAGCAGACCACAATCAGATCAACGGATGGGAGAACTGAAATCAGTTGATCTGCCGTGATTAGTCGATTGATATGTGGATTTTCGGAGCCGGTTCTAGTCCTTCCTAAACCGACAACATCCATTCCAAGATCGGAAAAGGTCTGGGCCATTTTACGCCCGATGCCACCAAGGCCAACGATCAAGATTCGCTTCCCGGCTAATTGTCTAGTTGTGTAACGCTGCCAATGCTCATCCTTTTTCCAACGATCGAGAAGTGGAACAGATTTAATAAAGTGGAGCGCTCCCATCAGAGCGAATTCGGTCAAGGGAATCGCATGAATTCCACCGGCTGTCGTAACTGTTATGTCTTCTAAATCCAAACCAGAACGTTTCATGAAGCTACCGATTCCAGCACTCGTAGCTTGAATCCACTTAACGTTCGGATTGCGTTTGATCATCTCTGATGGTTTGTACCAATCAAAGTCAAAATATGCATCCACGTTCGAAGTGGCCGCGAGCCACTTATTCAATTCCTTATCAGTGAGTTCGCGCGCTGGCGCACTGTGATCACACTTGTACCGAGGAGGCGGAAGAATCTCTGGCTCGTAAACAATGCTCAAATTTGGGAGGGCTTGGCTTATTACATTAACTAACTCGGGTTCTAAATAAGTCCCAATAGCGATTGAGTTTATCTTCAACTTTGCCCTCTCTGAATTGAACTCCATAACTCCTGCGAGCCATTGCTTGCAGGACTCTACCCGCAAGCTTACGGACAAGTAAACATTATTGATCAATCAGATTAGTTAACTCCTTTACTAACATCCCCCAACCCCTTAAAATCGAATCATGAGCGATCAAATGAAATGGGAACATGGCAACACCTGGTATCGCGTAATTGGCGATCTCCACAATGGGAAGACCCCTGTGCTTGTGCTGCATGGTGGACCTGGTGCCGGACATAACTATGTAATTCC
>CAILBF010000083.1 GCA_903832395.1 uncultured Actinomycetes bacterium
TCACCAGTTGAAATCGAACTAACTGTAGAAATTACAGACTAAAAGAACTTATAAAGGAAGTAACTATTTACCGCGCTTTGATAAGCGGTCATAGTCAGTAATAAGCACTGCACGTCCATCTAACTTTAACCAGCCACGGCCGGCAAAATCGGCAAGGGCTTTATTAACGGTTTCACGTGATGCACCGACCAACTGTGCAAGTTCTTCCTGGGTTAAATCATGGTGGACATAAAGGCCGTCAGTCGTTTGTTTTCCAAAACGCTCACCAAGATCGATGAGGGCTTTAGCAACGCGACCAGGAACGTCAGAGAAAACTAAATCACCAACTGCCTCATTTGTACGACGAAGTCTTTGAGCTAAACGCGCAAGTAAGTGGAGAGCCACTGCAGGATTCTGGGCCAACCATGGAATTAAATCTTTATGTCCGAGGCTGAGCAGTTTTGCATCGGTGACTGCAGTAGCAGTTGATGTACGCGGACCTGGATCAAAAAGGCTAAGTTCACCAAACATTTCGCCAGGCCCAAGAATCGATAAAAGATTTTCGCGGCCATCGCCACTTGATGTACCGAGTTTTAACTTTCCTTCGACGATTACATATAAGTGATCGCCTTCATCGCCCTCAGCAAAGAGAACACCGCCCTTTGCAATCTTCACTGGATCCATAGATGCGCGCAATGAATCGGCGGCAGCATCGTCAAGGGCAGTAAAGAGTGGGGCCTTACGGAATACATCTGCTTCTGGGGTCACGAGGAGTACTTTAGCCTCATGCCTGCCGATAATGAAAGCCGCAAGCAGGCCAGGGCCGTTTATCGCATCCTTACCAAGACCTACCCCGATATCCGCTGCGAATTAGATTTTGAGAACCCCTTGCAATTAATTATCGCCACCGTACTGAGCGCACAGTGCACGGACAAGAGGGTTAATACTGTCACCCCGGCCCTATTTAAAAAGTATAAAAATGTAAAAGCTTTTGCAAGAGCAGATATTCACGACATTGAAAACCTCGTTTATCAAACCGGCTTCTACCGAGCAAAAGCTCGACACATCAAAGGCTTAGCGACAAGAATTCTTGATGACTTTGGTGGTGAAGTCCCACGTACTTTAGAAGAGTTAGTAACGCTTCCTGGAGTTGGTCGCAAAACCGCCAATGTAGTTTTAGGACATGCATTTGATATCCCAGGCATAACAGTTGATACCCACTTTGGTCGACTCTCTCGCCGATTCGGTTGGACCACCGAAAAAGATCCCGTGAAAGTCGAACACATTGTGGGTGCATTAATTCCGCAAAGTGAATGGACTAATTTGTCTCAGCGCATGATTTGGCATGGGCGGCGAATCTGTCACTCGCGCAAACCAGCTTGTGGCGTCTGCCCAGTTGCAAAAATCTGTCCAAGCGTTGGCATTGGTGAAATGGATGTCGAAAAAGCTAAACTTCTCGTAAAGACAGATAAGGACTTTCGTTGAAAAGAATTGCGCTTGCATGCTCTTTATTGCTGCTGACTAGTTGTTCAACTTCAACTAATCAAGTCGCAGGTAAAGTCGTCTCTTGTGCAGAAATTCAAAGCTTTAGTGCTGTTAATCCAATTCAATTAAGTTGTTTGGATGGAAATAAAGGCGCAGCAATAAATGGGCTTCGCGGACCAATGATTGTAAATGTCTGGGGTTCTTGGTGCGCACCTTGCAAAGAGGAGATTCCTATTTTTAGATCGTTGTATAAAAGAGCGCAAGGCAAACTACAACTTGTTGGCGTTGATGTTGAAGAGGCCAGCATTAAAGATGGACAGAAATTTGTTCTAACGCACGGTATGACCTGGCCCAACCTCTTTGATAGCGATGGCAGTTCAAGAAAGTATTTCGGAATGGGCGTCCCTGTTACATGGTTTATCGCAGCCGATGGAACTATTGCCTATAAGAAAATAGGCGTACTAAAAAATGAGATTGAGCTTATTACACTCACCAGCAAGTACTTAGGCGTGAAGCTCTAATCCTCGTCTTTGGCGGTCTTTAAGCCCTCTGCGATCTTCTTCATAATATTTGGGTCGGCCAGCGTTGTGGCATCTCCAACTACGCGGTCTTCGGCGACATCTTTTAATAGACGTCGCATAATCTTTCCGCTTCGGGTCTTAGGTAACTCATTGACGATCAAAATCTGGCGAGGCTTAGCGATCGCACCGATTTCTTTTGCCACGTGATTTCGAAGTTCGGCCAGTAGAACATCTCCATCAGAGCGTTCGACACCTGAACGTAAAATAACGAAGGCCACGATCCCTTGGCCAGTCATTGCATCAGCGGCACCGACGACTGCGGCCTCTGCTACAGCTTCATGGGAAACAAGGGCGGATTCAACTTCGGTTGTAGAGATTCGATGGCCTGAAACATTCATAACGTCATCAACTCGGCCGAGTAACCAGATTGCGCCTTCATCATCAAACTTTGCGCCATCGCCAGCGAAATAAATTCCATCAAAGCGTGACCAGTATGTTTCCTTATATCTCTCATCTTCGCCCCAGATACCACGCAACATTGCTGGCCATGGTTTATCCAAAATCAAAAATCCACCATGACCGTTGCCAACAGGAACGGCGTTTTCATCGACAATTTTCGCGCTGATGCCAGGAATTGTTGCCATAGCAGAGCCAGGTTTTGTAGAAGTAACACCGGGCAGTGGCGAAATCATGATTGCGCCAGTTTCAGTTTGCCACCACGTATCGACGATAGGACAACGGTTTGCACCAATTACTTCGCGGTACCACATCCAAGCTTCAGGGTTAATTGGCTCACCAACGGATCCGAGTAGTCGAAGAGATTTTAAGTTATGAGCTTTTGGAAATTCGTCGCCCCATTTCATCCATGTTCGGATAAGTGTTGGTGCGGTGTACAAAATAGTTACGCCATATTTGGCAATGATTTCAAAGATGCGCCCTTTGTGCGGTGTATCCGGTGTGCCCTCATACATTACTTGCGTGGCACCGTTAATTAGGGGGCCATAGACAATATAACTATGCCCAGTTACCCAGCCGACGTCGGCAGTGCACCAATAGACATCCGTCTCTGCCTTTAAATCAAAGACAACCTTGTGCGTATAGGCCACTTGGGTTAAATAACCGCCAGTTGTATGGAAAATACCCTTTGGCTTGGCAGTGGTGCCCGAGGTATACAAAATAAACAATGGGTGTTCAGAATCAAAACTTTCAGCCACATGCTCTTCACTTTGACGGCCAACAATTTCATGCCACCAAATATCGCGGGTGGCATCCCATGCGGTCTCTTGCTTTGTACGTTGAACAACTAATACTTTGGCAACGTTGTGTTTTCCTTTGAGCGCATCATCAACCGCAGGCTTTAATGCGAAAGGCGCGCCTTTGCGAAATCCACCGTCGGCGGTAATCACTAATTTTGCATCGGCATCTTGAATACGAGAGAGAAGTGCATCGGCAGAAAATCCACCGAAGACAACGGAGTGTGGTGCACCAATGCGAGCACATGCCA
This sequence comes from uncultured Actinomycetes bacterium, assembly GCA_903832395.1. Classification (GTDB taxonomy): domain Bacteria; phylum Actinomycetota; class Actinomycetes; order Nanopelagicales; family Nanopelagicaceae; genus Planktophila. Next base: position 3,490 of record CAILBF010000083.1, read on the forward strand.
ACATCGCAATTGCGGCTTCGGGAATCATCGGCATATAGATTGCAACGCGATCTCCGGCGCTGATGCCAAGTTCGATAAGAGCATTAGCGGTCTTCTTGACTTCGATTAATAACTGAGCATATGTAATTGTTTGTGTATCGCCGGGTTCACCTTCAAAATGAAAAGCAACGCGGTTGCCACGGCCTTCGGCAACATGACGATCAAGTGCGTTTACAGAGGCATTTAACTTTCCGCCGATAAACCATTTGGCATAGGGGGCTTGCCACTCAAGAACTGTGTCCCACTTTTTCTCCCATGTAAGTTCGCCAGCTTGGGTTTCCCAGAAAGCTAAACGATCTTTTTCGGCGCGAGCATAAATCTCAGGCTTAACGTTTGCCGCCGCTGCGAACTCGGGGCTTGGTGGGAAATGGCGATCTTCATTCAACAGATTTTCGAGTGATTCATGGTCCTGGCTCATAGTCAGAGAGGCTACCCGCCCACCATTGTTATCAACAGCGTTTTTGCTATGGGCTTTCCCAACTTTCTCCAGCATGCAAGATGCGTGAACCCAATGAAAGGAGAAAATATGAGTATTACCGCTTTAATCATGCTCTTCCTCAAATTCTTTAGCAATTCAACTCTGGTTGCCGCTTTTGCTAGGTTTTTGGCTAGTGCGCTTAAGACAATGATGTAAAGCCCACGGAGCAAAGCCCCCGACACTGAACTCGGGGGCTTTTTCGTGCCGCTTTTATGGGAATTGGCCGATAAGTGAGAGGATTGGCCGTAAGCCTCTAGATGGTCCAATGAAGCGCTCTCCTAGAGTTTTACACCAGAGAGCCACAAGGCCGCTAGGAGAAAAATGCCAATTGCAACGCCAGAAATTTATGTAGACATGTTGGATCGCGCGAAAAAAGGCGCCTTTGCATATCCAGCGATCAATGTTTCATCATCCCAAACCATCATTGCAGCTATTCGTGGATTTGCCGAAGCCGAGTCCGATGGAATTATTCAATTTTCGTGGGGCGGGGCTGAATACGCTTCAGGCTCCACAGTCAAGAAAATGGTCGATGGCGCAGTCGCCTTAGCCGAATACGCACACGTTGTTGCTAAGAACTACAACGTAAATATTGGAATTCACACCGATCACTGTCCTGCTGAAAAGTTGGATGGCTTTATGCGTCCACTTCTAGCCTTTGGCGCCGAACGGCTTGCATCAGGTAAAGCACCTTTGTTCAACTCACATATGTGGGATGGCTCTGCCGTTTCAATGGGTGAAAATATGAAGGTCGCAAAAGAGATGTTGGCGATGTCGATTGCCGCTCGAACAATTCTTGAAATTGAAATCGGTGTAGTTGGTGGAGAAGAAGATGGTGTTGAGGCCAAGCATGATGCCAAACTCTATTCAACTCCAGAGGATGCATTGCTAACACTCGAAACTCTTGGAACCGATGCGCGCTACTTAGTAGCTGCGACATTTGGAAATGTCCATGGAGTTTATAAGCCAGGAAATGTTGTTCTGCAGCCAAAGATTTTGGCAACTTTGCAAGAGGCAGTTTCAAAGAAGTTAGGCCTTCCTGCAGGAAGTAAGCCAATGGACCTTGTTTTTCACGGTGGTTCAGGCTCATTGCTTTCAGAGATTCGCGAGTCACTTGATTACGGTGTTATCAAGATGAATATCGACACCGATACCCAATACGCCTTCACGCGCCCAGTTGTAGACCACATGCTTAAGAACTACGACGGCGTACTAAAGATCGACGGCGAAGTTGGTAACAAAAAGCTTTATGACCCGCGTGCATGGGGTAAAGCTGCAGAAGCTGGAATGGCCGCACGAGTTGTTCGTGGTTGTGAAGATCTTCGCTCGACTGGTACTTCATCCCTCAAGTAATTTCTCACTTAACGGAAAGGCTTTACCGATGCCAGCTCTAGTCTTGCTTGGTGCCCAATGGGGCGACGAAGGCAAAGGTAAGGCCACCGATTTATTGGGTGACCGCGTTGATTATGTCGTGCGCTACCAAGGTGGCAATAACGCTGGTCATACAGTTGTAATCGGTGACCAGAAGTATGCACTTCACTTATTACCTTCGGGAATCCTCTCTCCCAACGTAGTTCCAGTAATTGGAAATGGTGTCGTAATTGATCCCGGTGTCTTGCTGGAAGAAATTAAAGGTTTAACTGAGCGCGGCATCGACTGTAGCAAATTAGTTATTTCTACTAATGCGCATTTGATTACGCCGTACCACCGGACAATCGATAAAGTTTCAGAGCGCTTCTTAGGTAAGTCAAAGATTGGCACAACGGGCCGCGGAATCGGACCAGCGTATGCCGACAAAATAAATCGCATCGGTATTCGAGTACAAGATCTCTTTGACCCATCAATCCTTCGCCAAAAGATTGAAAGCGCCCTTCGCGATAAAAACCAAGTATTAATCAAGGTTTTCAACCGTAAAAACATCGAAGTCGATGAGGTTCTTGTCGAGTATTTGGCCTATGCCGAAATTCTTCGCCCATATGTTGCCGACACCGTTTTGCTTCTAGATCAAGCGCTAAAAGCCGGTAAGCGCATCCTCTTGGAGGGTTCACAAGGA
>CAILBF010000084.1 GCA_903832395.1 uncultured Actinomycetes bacterium
AAGTACGACACCAAAACCTTTGCGACCCGGACGGGACTTGAACCCGCGACCTCCGCCGTGACAGGGCGGCGCGCTAACCAACTGCGCTACCGGGCCTTGATTAAAACCTGTCACATAAGTGGCTCTTATGTCACCTTCAAAGCCTTTACTACTTGTACTACCGTCTAACTTTTCGTGCGTGCCCCCAACGGGATTCGAACCCGTGTTACCGCCGTGAAAGGGCGATGTCCTAGGCCCCTAGACGATGGGGACGTTTCAAGGCTTGGCAATCCTACCCGCCAAGGCGCAGGCGACCAAACTCAATTATTACGCAGGGATATAGTAGTAATTGATGGCAAGTACAGAGCGGTATTGCTGATTAGTTGAGCTATTAAAGGATTGCCCATCGGACTATGACTGAAACTGTGACTTTTTGCTCACCCAAATCGATCTGAGTTGCTGCGGAATCGGCTTTAGCCATTGATGTATAAATCGGATAGACCGACGGAGTTGAAGTTTCATCGAGATAGATAACTTTGCCAAGCTTTATACCAAGCAGCTTTGCATAGGAAGATGCTTTTACTTTAGCTTTTTTAACAGCTAAGCCACGTGCGATATCCGTTCCCTTGTCCTCATTTAATACAAATGGGCTTACGCCACTCACTACAAGGTTATCGCCGCCTGCTGCAACAAGTGCATCGACAATTACGCCTGCTGTTGCAGCTGCACGGACAGTAATAATAAAACTTTGCGTCGCGCGATAACCAGTGAGTACTGGAGCGGTGCCATCTTGTGGATATGAATACTCAGGATTAACTGTTACCGATTGCGTTGCATAATCTTTAGCTGCAACGTTGTTAGCTGTCAATGCACTGCGCACCTCGGTTGCAGTTGTAGATGATGCCGCGAGGGCTTCCTTGGATGTTTTGGATAAAACAGAAACTGTTGCATTGATTCGTACAGCATCAGGGACAACCAGTGTTGAGCCGGAGGCACTCACACTGATGTAGCGGGTCGTTGTCTCTACGGCCATGGCCGGCATAGCAAGGGCGGTGCCCCCAATGAGTGAGATGGCAATGGTTAGGGCTGCAATTGTCCGAAAGGATTTAATTTTCATGGATTAAGTATCGCGTATTGTTTGTAAAGAGCGTTAATTATTGCTGTGAATAGTGAGAGAATTAGGGGGTGAGCCAATCCCAGTTCCTCTCTAATTGCACCGCAGATGCCATGAAGGCTGCGGCAGCGAATTTGTTGGCTGGAAATTTAGTGGCATTTCCAACTGAGACGGTCTATGGCCTCGGGGCCGATGCAACCAACAGCGCAGCGGTAGCGCGTATTTACGAAGTGAAAGGTAGGCCCGAAGATCATCCATTAATTGTGCATATTTCATCCATGCAACGTCTAGGTGATTGGGCCGACAATATTCCAGAGTATGCAATTAAGTTAGCACGTGATTTCTGGCCAGGACCTATGACCTTAGTGTTAAAGCGAAGCGAGCTAGCTCAAGATTTTATAACTGGCGGACAAAACACAGTAGGTGTTCGCGTACCAAATCACGTTGTTGCACGCGCATTACTTGAAGCATTTGAAAACATTGGGGGCAAAGGCGTTGCAGCCCCTAGCGCTAACCGTTTTGGCCAAGTATCGCCAACAACAGCTGCAGCAGTGGTCGATGAGATTGGTGAGTATTTAGGTTCCACGGATCAGATTATTGATGGCGGAGCGTGCGCCGTTGGTGTCGAATCTACAATAATTGATTGCACTGGCGATGCGCCACGAATATTGCGGCCGGGTGCAATTGCAACTTCGATGATTGAAGCGAGCACTGGCCACGATTGTCTTGATGCTCACATTAAGTCAATTAGGGTAAGCGGCTCACTCGATAATCACTATGCACCAGCTGCAAAAGTATTTTTGTGTGAAATACCAACAGTAGGCCAAGGTTTTATTGCGCTCGCAAGCATCGAAACGCCCCCCGGTGTTATTCGCCTGGCGTCACCGCGCGATGATAATGAATTTGCGCAGATTCTTTACTCAGCCCTGCGACAAGCAGACATCCAAGGATTGGCAGAAGTAGTTGTTACACAGCCAATAGGGATTGGAATCGCAGTTGCTATTAGGGATCGCTTATCTCGAGCCGCTAACGGGCGTTGAAATTGAGTTCTCCATTGGCATCTGTCGGCAATTACTGAACACTCTACGAGAAGAAAATCAAATGCATAAGTCAATTATCAACAACACTTCATTAGGGACTTCACGTTCGCTTAGCTCCCGAACTGTCAGGTACACTAAGATATAGGCAAAATTGGATTTACACATCAAATCTGGTGCAGCTAATGAGAGAATGGGATTTAGGTGACTCATGTTTTCAAAACACCAAATTATCCGGAAGTTAATATTTTTGGTCTATCCAGTTATTCGAATCCTTTTTCGGCCAATAACAAAGAGGTATTTAACAATCTTCCTCTTCCACGAAATCACCAATAATCCATCTGATTTTCAACTTGCAAACCGGAACTATACAACAGTTCAAAACTTTCAAAAAAATATTGAGTGGATAGCGGAAAACTACAAAGTTATCGAAATATCGCAACTCGCTGACTTAACTCTTGAAAATACCAGACCGCTTGCGGTGATTACTTTTGATGATGCGTGGAAAGGACAAGTAGCAGCTTCCAAACACATATCGAGTAATCATGGACTACCTTTTACTCTATTTCTAAATATCGGAGCGGTTACATCACGAATTGACATTGCAGCATTAAGAAGTTTTAATCAAATTGCGGTACCAAGATTTAGTGAGTTTATTGAATTGACCGGCGAAAAGGATTCGGTTATCTCTGAGTTTGAAAATTGGCAGGGAGACATAATGACAATGGATGAAGTTGCTGAATTAGGTGATCTCCCATACTCAACTATTGCAAACCACTCACTCCATCATTATCCGGCGATTGAATTGACACGAGCAGAGTTTCTAAAAAATGTTGAAATCAATGAAAGGCATTTATCAAAACTGAATTCGTTCAAGAAGTACTACGCATTTACATTCGGCAGGCCGCAGATTGACTACACCGACGAGCATGTAGAATTACTAGAGTCGATAAATTACCATTACATTTTTTCTGCCGAGGGTAAGCTAAATAAGTTGCCCTTAAAAAAGCAAACTATATTTTCTAGAGTTAATTTTAGTCCAACAGACTCCAAGAAAAGCGATTTTTGGTGGGCCACTAATAAGAGCGTATTGCTTCGGCGGTTTTAAGCAAGATCTGAATCTCCGTATTGAAAATCATAAAAATTTTTGGTTACTAATTCAGCGCCAACTTCTGCAAGGGATTTTCCAACGATATCGACCTTGAACTCTTTGGATAAGAATCCGAAGATAGCCCGAAATTTTAAGGAAACCCTCCTTACGTCTACCCAGACAGATAAGTTCTCATATTTAAAGAATTTATCTGCGGCAATTTTGGAAATTGGAATCTTTAGTCGTTCAAGTTTCTTATCGTTGAGCAGGTCCTTGGAGAGAATTAGCAATTTAAAATTATCTTCCCTTTCGTACTCAAAGAAAAAGAGATAACCGCAGAGTTGGTTATTTCCTCGCCTCGTAATTTTCACTATTTTATATTCTTTGTCATTATTATTGACAAATCTGGCATGTATCCAGGAATGGGAGTTCAGTAACTTGAGGGTGTCTTTTGAAGTCGACTCCTTCCGTGGATTAGGTAGGTCGTGAACCTCCTGCTTTGCAATTAGACTCACTGAATATTTTCTAGTTGCAACTGAGCAAAAAAGGAATGAGATTTTTGTGTAGATAGCGCCAAAAAAGTGACGAGATATTGATGAATTGTAGATTGGATGCGTACGACTTGGAGAGCTAATTCTATAAGTGTAATTGCCATCAACTAGTTTGAAATTCATTCTACCTAACCAGGAAAGCTTTGCTTGGAGGTTTGGCGTTCCGTAGACATATTCGACACCATCGGCTCTCGCCCTATCCAAAGTTTCAGAAGCAAGTCTGCCGAAGATGCTTTTGTTCAGATAATCATCAATAGATTTGGTTTCGGGATATAATTGCGCAAATTGGCAGGATTTTCTAAAAACTTTGCTTGTATAAGTATCACCAATTTCAACGGCTTGAATTATGCGATCACCGGAGATTAAAGTCTTTCTTACAGCAGTACAGGTCCCAACTACCTCTCCATTGTACGTTGCGACAGTAAAATAACCGTGTCCGTTGGGATTTGAAGGACCAAGCTTGGACGAAAAGAAATCTGACTCCATTCGTTTTTTCGAGTCACCTGGGTAGTTCTGATTGAAAAACTCAACGGCCTTTGCAACGAGACCCTCGGGAAGTTCATCAAGAATTGCAGTCTCCAGAATTCTGGGATCATCACTCATATAGGTATTGTAACCATAAAGCCTCTTTGAAGTTCAGAAATCTAATCTAAAAAATTTGATTCGAGCGATCCTGGTGTTTATGGATTGAACCCGACACCTAGCCCGATTTTGATGCTCATTGGAAGGATGTGCTTTCCGGAAGTATGCACGGATAGTGATGCTGTTTATTGCATGAATTCGGAAAGATACTTCGCGGGACGCTGTAACAAACGGATTTTCAATAATTCGCCGTAGTTGTCAGTTTACAATTAATGGGAATTTGCGTTGCAAATAGATTATGCCTCTTCCTAGCTATAATTGGCCGTTGATGTAACTCAAAATCAGGGTTTTGTTTAAAGTTTGAAAAATTGACCACCCGGCAATATTGGTGCCGGTGCTTAGGACTGCTTACTCTCCACCTATCACGCTCGTATAATCATTGAAACTCTCTCGGAAGAATCTAATTTAATGTTAATCCTCTTGGCCAAATCCACAATATTCGAGACTCCGCGAGATGATAGACAAAGTCTCGACTAGGGCGGAATTTCAGTAAGTGCTCCATGACCTTCGCTATACTTTCGAAATCTTCACTTGAGCGAATAGCAATGGCAATTACGGTAACTCGTGAATGCCACTCTGAAAAAGTTGATAGTATTTGAGATTCTAAACCTTCAACATTTATTTTAAGAATATCAACGTTCTGAATTTGCTCCAATGTTAGAAAAGACTGCATCGATAATTGTCTGACTTGTTCCTAATATTTAACACTACTTTGACTGACTTTCGCTTGCCACTCCTTTGATTCAGGGGACTCAATTCCGATAGAAACCACTTTATCTTCAGATCCAATTGCGTATCTAAAACAAGAAATATCTTGATAATTTGTAGTATTTTCAGTGAGTAACTCGAAATTTCGCAACAAAGGCTCTAGCGCAATTATTTTGGCCCCTGGAAATTTAAGCGCAAGCTTGACAGTCGAGGCTCCTATATTCGCGCCTACATCTAGAATTGTGATTGAATCTGGGAATGCAAAACTGGCCGGAACTTTCCATGTTCCGTAATCTAAATAAGCGTTCTGTTTTGAGGCGAAATTGCTTGCCACCGTATAAATATCGGAAGAGCCTGTAAAAACAAAAAAATCATTATGTGCTAACGAAAAATGATATTTGCGGCCAATTTTGTTGAAGATCGGGATTGATGCATAAAATGAACCCAAAAGTCGGAAGAATCTTCTCCATCGCAAAGTGTCCAGAATTAGCTGCTTCCCAACACTCATTAAGTTACCCTACCAGGGCAAATGTTGTCTTCCTAAAATTTATCAATCATGGTTTGAGTACGAAAACAACTTGAGAGACTTTTACAATAAAAGATATACGAGACTATAATCTCCGATACGATTGCGCCTCGCGACCGCGTCAATGAGGCAATTACGCTCATAAATGCAGTGCGCAGTGGGGCCTATAGCTCAGTCGGTAGAGCAACGGACTTTTAATCCGTGGGTCGACAGTTCGAGCCTGTCTGGGCCCACTCATATAGCTGTATTACTCCGCTTGATGCTTGACGTTTCATATCCACCTGATGCTTGACAGATATTCGGCTGATGCTTGACACCTAGTTCGGCTGATGCTTGACACTTCTCTTATGTTTATGGAGATAAGTGTCATGGAGCAAAAATATCAGGCAGTACTCGCAGTCATTAGAGATGGCGTTTCCGTTGTCGAGGTGGCTAATCGTTTCGGCGTCTCGCGCCAGTCCGTTCATAGTTGGTTACTTCGCTATGAACAGGAGGGAATGCTCGGCCTTGCCGATCGCTCTCACAAACCCCAAAGCTGTGAACACCAGATGAGTGCGCAAACCCAAGTGCGTGTCATCGAGCTGCGAAGGCAGAATCTTTTTTGGGGGCCTATTCGCATTCAACATCAGTTACTGCGAGAAGGTGTTGAGCCACTTCCTTCAGTCTCTGGAATCTATCGAGCACTCAAGAGGGCCAAGATGATTGAGCCGGGTGCTAGAAAAGAGCGCGATCGCAAATTCAAACGCTGGGAGCGCGGTGGCCCGATGGAGCTATGGCAGATGGATATCGTTGGAGGGATTTTGCTAGCCGATGGCAATGAGCTCAAATGTTTAACGGGAGTAGATGATCACTCACGCCTTTGTGTGATGGCAGGGCTAATGGTGAGGGCAACATCTCGGGCTGTCTGTGATCACTTTGCGCAGGCTATGAAAATTCACGGAGTTCCTCAAGAGATCTTGACCGATAATGGCAAAGTCTTCACTGGCCGCTTTGGTCCTAAACAAAGCGAAGTTCTCTTTGATCGAATATGTCGAGAAAACGGTATAGATCACTTGCTCACTGCCCCTAGATCTCCAACGACAACGGGAAAGATCGAACGTTTCCACCGCTCACTTCGCACTGAGTTTTTAACCTCTCGCACTTTCCAGACACAAGAGCATGCACAAAGCGAACTAGATGCCTGGGTCGATCACTACAACAGAATCAGACCCCACCAGGGAATAGGGATGGTCACACCGATCGCTCGCTTTGCAAACCCCGGTGTCTCCTCCATTGGCCCCGAATTAGATGCAACAGCTGCCAGCGAAGTGCGAACTGGCCCTGACTGGATATCCAGGCGCGTGGGGGCAAATGGAGTCGTCAGTATCGCCTGGCAGCAGATCTCTGTCGGCAAGCACCGTGGGGGCCATAACGTCGATATCCACATCGATAAGGAGATGGTTCAGATCTTCGATGGCTCTGAATTAATCAAAAGCGCTCTTCGGAACAGGCCCGGGGAGGTGATTCGAAAGCGCAATGCGCAGACAATAACGACGTAATGAGTTATAAATAGAACCCACGAAGTGTCAAGGATCAACCGACACTGAAGTGTCAAGAATCAGGTGAAGCTTTACAGGCCCACTCATGCACCCGCGATGAATTTAGACCCAAAACCCACACGTATATATAAGGTGAAATGGTCATTTCTGGTCATTTTTTACCCTACCCTTGGACCAGTACGCAGGCTTCCGCGCACGCAGAGACTGGTTTAGGGGTGAAACCTTAGATTCATGTCCGTTTTGTCCGTTCTTCGCTACATATGACCGGTCAATTCGTAGAAGCAGATAGAAGGACGCTTCTACGATCGGGGATTTCTCGCATGGCAATAAAAAGTTCGGCTCCACACGCGTGGACCGTTGGCGATCTCGGTGCTTTTTATACCGAGCACCGCGCTGAACTGCATGCCCATGCCTCCCGTGTATTAAAAGACTCCGTCAAGGCTGAGGAAATCACTCAAGATGCCTTGATTAAATTCATGTTGGCAGCCCCAGAGCTTGAATCAACTGAGCACGCACTTGCCTACCTTCATCGCACAATTGAAAATCTCTGCATCGATCTTTTCCGTGCTGAGGGACGCCGTCCAAATCTCGTTGTTCTCGATGATTCAACGGCTGAAGTTGAAGCAACATGGCAGAACAATGGCGATCACTCAGCAGCGATGTCGGCTGCCGAAGATGCCGCAATTATTCGCCAGGCCTTAGCCCTACTTTCTCCAGCAGAGCGCGCAGCGCTTGTGATGTGGGAAATGGAAGGCCGCTCAACGGAAGAGATTGCTGCCGAACTTGGCATCAAAGAATCTGCAGTGCGCCATACAGTCTCACGCGCTCGCGCTTCATTGCGCAAAGTTCTCTCAACACTCGTTGTTAATGAAGAGACTGGCATGACTGCCCTTGAAGCGTTATCAACAACGTATAAAAAAGCCGCTGTGCTTGCACAAAAATCTAGCAAGGCCGCCCTCTCACTCCTTCTTGTTATCACAGCATTCCTTGGATTTAATTCAATGACCGGAAATGAAGGCTCAGTTCTTCCTCGCACCTCTGAAATCTCTACGGGTGCACCTTCACTCTCTCCATCTACACCTCAAACTCCTGCAGCCATTGCAACCGCAAAGGCGGCAGCAACGGCAACTGCCAAGGCAACAGCGGTTGCCCAAGCCGCGGCAACGGCTGCTGCTAAGAAAGCACAAGCTGCAGCAGTGAACATGCGAATCGCAGCCCTTTCATTCTTTGGTCTAGATGCCCAAGGCCTACCAACTGCTTTTACTGTCACCGACTCCAATAACGTCGAAGGTATAGCCCGTTTAACTAAGGGAACATCGACCGTTGGCAGCGATGGCATCGTTATCAATAACCAGTTCATCACAGGCTCTGTTGGTCCCAACGTTTTGATTGATCAAGTGGTCACAGTCGATGGAAGCGGCACTCACTACACAGTCAAGGGCGTCAATATCGGATGGGCCGATAACTGGAACTCAGTTGAGGTTAAGTCCACTGACACATCGATCGATCGCTTATCCAATGGCAAGTACCTCATTACTTCAACTTTAAATATCGGCTACCTCAATGAATCAAATCTCTTGATTCCAACGGGAGGCCGCGGCTATGACCTAGCCGATGCACCAAAGACCATCACTACTCGCATTCTCATGAATGCAGGGAAAACAACCATCCTTGCGCAAGCCGTGGTGGTCAATAACTAAATAACTTTCCCTCAACGCGTCCGGATACACGGTGAGGGATTTGATGAATCAGCACGTGCGATTCATCGAACGGGTGAAAGAGCTTAGTTCGCGAAATGCGAAAGAAGTTTTGATCCCAAGCCGGCTCTCGGATCGTCCGAGAACCGACTAATCGAAAGGAAACAAATGTCTACAAAGACAACTTTCAAGCGCGTAGCGCTTGTAGCTGTTGCTGCAATGGGCTTTGGTCTTCTAACTGTGGCGCCTTCATCGGCGGCACAGCAAGCAGACACATTGGCACTTTCAGCATTAACAACAGCAAACTCAACAGGAACAATTGGGACAGCGGTTTCAACTACGCTGACTCAGACATTCTTTGGAAATAATGGCGACACAATGTCTGTTATGGCAGCGATCGTCTCTTATCCAACAGGATTCGCTGTATCACCCACGATAACTGCTGTTAATAGCGGACAGGGTGGTACTAACGCTCCAGTAGGTACTGATCGCATGCAATTGACCGATACAGCTACCGTCTCTGGCGTAGCAACGGGTACCACAACAGTTTCATTTACCCCAACAGGTTCTGGAACTTACGTATTCTCATTTACTCCTTACAGAGGCAATTCTGTTAATCAGGCCGCCGGAACTGCCGCTGTAGCAACAACTGCAGCCGTCGTTACATGGACAGTGACAGTTGGAGCATCAGCAACAGCTGTTGGTGACTCATCCTCGACGGCAGTACTTAATGCTGCAGGCGTTACATCAGGTTCAACAGCAGATACAGCAGTTACATTAGCTGCCGGTAGCTCATTAGCTGCCGTTGCAACAATTACAGTGACACCTCTTGCATCTGCTGTTGCAACTACTGGATCGACACTTATTTCAGCGACCATTTCAGGTCCTGGTACTTTAAGTGCATCGGCTTCAGCCACTCCAGGTGCAACAACAAGCCTCAAATCAGCAACATATTCAGGTTTGGTTGCAGGTAAGGGTTATGTTCACGTATATGGCGATGGAACATCAGGTACTTCAATAATCACCATCTCAATCGGAACACTTGTTATTGCCGCAAAGACAGTAACATTCTCAGGTGCAGCAGCATCTGCAGTATCTACTGTCGTTACCCCAGTAATTGCTACTGGTTCAGGTGCAGTAGCTACAAGTGCAGTAACTGCAATTGTTAAGGATGCAGGTGGAAACGTTGTTTCAGGGAAACTTCTTTATGCAGTCTCCGGAACAGCTACTGTATTCGCAAGTACATCAGCAACATCTGACTCAACAGGTCAGGCAACATTTAGCCTTACGGGTCTTGCAGCTGGAACTTCAACAGTTACAGTTCAAGACGTTGCTGCTGGTTCAACTGCTACATTCTCAGCAGCAGCTGTTTCAGTACGCGTAGGTTCAAATGTTGCAGCATCAGCTACCATGTCACTAGATAAGGCAACGTACCTTCCGGGGGAAGCTGCTACATTGACATTGGTAATCAAGGATGCAGCAGGAAATACTGTTCCTGATGGATCTTATTCACCATTTACATCCACTGGAGTTACAAGCTCCCGTGCGTTGTCTGCTGGTACGGTTCCTACAACAGCTTCAGTGACTACTGGATCATCAACTGGAAGATTGACGTACTCAGTTAACGTTCCAAATACTTCAGGTGCCTTTACGGTCTCAGCTTCGGCTGGATCAGGTTGGACTGGCACTTACTCAGTAACAGCAACTGTTTCACCTTCAGCACAAGAGACAGCAAATGCAGATGCAATTGCAGCATCAACTGATGCAGCTTCAGAGGCAACTGATGCAGCTAATGCAGCAACTGATGCAGCTAATGCTGCAGCAGAGGCAGCAGATGCAGCAACAGCAGCAGCACAAGATGCCGCTGATGCAGTTACAGCGTTGGCAACTCAGGTTGCTGACTTGATCGCGGGCCTTACAGCTCAGATCAGTGCTCAAAAGGCAGCTATTACTGCTCTAACAAACCTAGTAATCAAGATCCAGAAGAAGGTAAAGGCTTAATTAGCCCCCTTTTTGTCTGATTAAGATCTAGAACCGAAGCCCGGTTCCCACTTAGGTGGGGGTCGGGCTTCGGCCTTTCTACCGACTTATTAAGTACGATTAGGGACATGTTGGATACCCGAAGTAAGCAAATCTTAGGCACAGTAACGTTGGTCGCCGTCGCGGCCGTAACTTTGGTGGTAGCGCCATACACATTGCTGGATCCAATGAACCTGCCGAAGATGTGCGTGCTCGTTTTCTTTGCAATCTTTGCGCTCTCAATAATTGCACCCGGAGTTAGAAGTTTATTTAGCAGCAACTTCAAGGTTCTTTTCATTCTTGTATCACTTTTCATTTTGCAGATTGTTCTGGTTCTCTTCTTTTCCGGGGCCAACTTTGGCGGACAGTTTTATGGCACTTTCGGGCGAAATACTGGTGCCCTTGCATATTTCTCTCTCGTTTTCTTACTACTCGGCGCATCAGTAGTTTCGGATAAGAATTTTCTGAAGAAATTTATGCACATGTCATTAATTATCGGAGTGATTCTAGTTATCTATGGCAACCTCCAATATTTAGGTCTTGAACCTTTTCCTTACACCAATGCTTATACAGTCAATGCCCCTATTGGCACCTTCGGTAACCCAGATTTTCAATCATCCTTCATGGGTTTAATTGCCGTGATAGCTTTCACAATGGCTCTAAATGCTGCCTTTAAGCGCCCTATAAGAGTTGGACTTGCCGTCACGGGAATGGCATCAGTGGTAGTCGTTTATGAAACCCTTGCCAAACAAGGATATTTAAACCTAATGGCAGGTGTTGGCGTCGTCGTAATGCTTTGGTTGTTTATGACTAAGCGAAAAACACTTGGCATTGCAGTTGCTGGAGTTGGCACAGTTGGGGGCGGATTGGTATTCCTCAGTTTGATAAATACCGGTCCACTTGCAAGTTTTCTATACAAGAGCTCTCTAGCTGCGCGAGGTTTTTATTGGCGTGCTGCCATAAGAATGCTTTTAGGTCACCCCTTCTTTGGCGTTGGGATGGACGGTTTTAAAGATTGGTATGAAAGAGCGCGCCCATCAGATTACGCTGCAAAGGGATTCTTCACATTTTCAAATTCTGCGCACAACGTGTATTTAGATATCGCTTCGAGTGGTGGCATTCCACTTATTGCTATATATCTGGCTTTACTCACTCTGGTTATCTTTTCGATAGTCAGGGTTATTAAGCGAACTGATGGATTTGATGTTTATTTTGCCGCAGTCGTTGGTGCCTGGGTCGCCTACCAAACACAGGCATTTGTGAGCATTAATCAACTTGGGATTGCTATTTGGGGATGGGTCTTATCCGGGTTGATTATTGGCTACGAGATAAATACAAGAACTATCGAGGCAACCGATATTTCGCCACCTAAACGTAAGCAACATCAAAAGCAAACTAGAGTATCAACGCAACCACTCTCAGCTACCGCGCTGGTTACAGCTTTCAGCGGTATCGTTATTGCAGCCTTAGTGGCTATCCCACCGTATTTTACAAATGCAAGTTTCTTTTCAGCTATAAAGTCTGGTGATATCAAAGCAATGCAAGCAGCAGCGCGTTTGAAACCTATTGATGAAAGGCGCCTACTTCAGATTACTTCAATACTTTTAAACAATAAGTTAGATGCTCAGGCGATAGCAGTTATTCGAGATGCGACTGTCGGCTACCCAGATTCAATTGACTTTTGGCTCATGTGGTCAACTATTCCCACTGCGGCGCCAAGCGATGTGACCAATGCCAAAGCACAAATAAAACGTTTGGATCCATTTAACCCAGAGTTAAAGTGAAAGCCAGGCGTTAGCGGCACGTTTCGAACGCTTTTTCGTGGCAATGAATTATTATTAGCCTATAAATTTCTCTGATTGGGGATTTCATGTTCACGCTGGTAGCTATCACCTTTGCAATATTGTCCATCGCACTGTTTTTGGGCTTTGTTCCCGGCTCTATCATTACTGCCGCAATTGCCGGGGGTTCAAAGAGCCGTGGACCAGTTGCCTTAGGTCTTTCAATTGGAATCGGTTTCTCAATGTCAAGCATTGCCGCGGCTTGGGCATTTGGTCTATTTGGTGCAAATAGTTACTTGATGATTTTGATTGCCCTCATCGTACTTTCCTTTGGTTTGCTTGCAATTCCGAAAGTTAGAAAATCTCTAACCGTCTGGAAAGAGTTTGGACGTTGGGATTCACTGCTTCTGCTCCTTCCTTTCATTACCGCTTTTTATGGCAAGCCATATTGGACAGGTGCTACGGGTCTTAGATTAATGGCAGGTTCAGGCCCAGATATCCCGCAAAATTTAATGACGGCACTGGCACAACCTGGAGTTGGATCAACATGGTCGCAAGGGCGCGATAATTTCCTTGCCTTCCTGGGAGATAAAAATTTAGGTGCAGCTGTTTATCACTTATATCAACTACCTTCGATGCAACAGCAGGCAGGCGTTGATTATTTAATATATGGAACTCGTTGGGGCCTGAGTATTCCTTATGCTCAGATCTTGCGCCTGGATCGCTCCTTCCTAGTTGTTGGACAAGGGTTAACAATTTCTGCTGGAATCGCTGCCCTGGGATTAATTATTTATGCCTTTTCACGATTAGTCTTTGAACGCTACTCACTATCATTTTTGCTATTACTCGCCTCTATTTCTTCGGCGCCTATTATGGTTCAAGTCTTTAATGGCGGAATGGCGCAGGCTTGGGCTCTTCCAGGCATTGGTTTACTATCAAGCGTCTTACTGCTGACGTTGTATTTAAAAACGAAAGATGAGTTAACACCTGGAACCTTTAAAGGCTTGGTTGCACTATCGGCATTTGGTTGGCTTGCAAATGCCGTTACCTATATTGATTCGAGCATGACGCTAGCGGCAGTTTTTGCGATTTCGGCAATCTTTTTAGGAATCTTAGCTAAACGCGAACTAAGTCTTTCGCTAATAAAGACCATGTTTGCTGGGGGGTTGCTAGCGGCAATTATTGTTGCGCCATACTCGTATGCTGCCATTTCCACGATGAGTATTCGCTTAAAACTGGCCTCAGGCACTGGGTTTTTATTCAATCACTGGCCGTTGCCCTCTGAAATGTTAGGTGTCATAGATATCTGGACAGGTAAAACTGGAACTCCCCGAGATCCGATAGTGATGTTAATTGGTGTTCTTTTATCTGCCGGCATAATTTGGGTTGTTCTACGCGGCCTTAAAAGCAAAATTGCTTGGGATAGATCAGTATCGATATTGGGGCTTTCGATAATTATTGTGACTGGCGCCGTGGCTTTTTGGGCAAAAAACACCAGCCTTGGTAGCAACTACTCCTATGTAAAAGTTGCAACCTATGTTGGGCCGCTATTCTTATTAATAATTGGCGAGAGAATGTCTCAGAATTTGAAAGTCAAGCGCGCTAAGAATTCAAAAAATGATACGCCTTACTGGCTTCGTATGGTTACTCCAACGATTTACGTGGCGATCATGATTGGCTCAGTAGTTGCAGCGAACAATGGCCTGCTGAAACAACAGGAGTTTTCATATCCCTCATCGATGACAGTAATTCTAAATGACAAGGCGGCACAAGCAGAGTTACATAATTACAATTACTTGACCACATACCGCGCACTTAGCAATGTGCTCGGATTTGTGGGCGATACTTACTGGGTAGCAAAAGCTCCTAATGATATTTTATTAGGAACTCGGATGAACAACGAGATGCGAATTATCTGTTTTGTTGGCGACACACTATGTGCTCCTAAGACCCCAGAAATAACTGGAAATATATTAAATAAATATAGCCTTAGGGTATATCAATCCCCAATTACTACGGCGCAGTTCGCAGCGCTAAAACCACTTGATCGCTTCTATGCCGATATGGATGCCGTGGGACAACCTCGATTTGTTATTCCTAACCGGTTCATCGGCGGAAATCCACTTCTTAAACCGAATACATGAGAGTTGTTGTAACTGGAGCTTCGGGTTTCTTGGGTTCATGGATTTGTAGAGTATTAGCCACCAAGCATGAAGTAGTTGCCCTTGTTCGCCCGACCTCTGATGGATATCGGCTTAGCGGTATTGAAAAATTAGAGATTGCTCCGGTCGAAAACTCTGAGTGGGCTGCGTTCATTGCCTCTGAAAAGCCCGATGCCTTAATCCTTACGGATTGGTGGGGCGTGGGTAATCACGATAGAAATGATGAACACCAGTTCGACAATATTGCACGCATGGAACACCTCGCCAAGGCCGCTAGAGATGCCGGAGTTGGCATCCTCATTGGAGTAGGCAGTCAGGCAGAACTTGGTCCAGTCTCTGACGGCATAACCGAGGATTTACCCGATAACCCGACCACGAAATATGGAGCGGCCAAAGTTGCCACCCGAAAGGCGATGGAAGAGATTCTTGAAGGCTCGCCAACGCGCTTTGCATGGATGCGTATTTTCTCTACTTACGGACCATCAGATACTGATACCTGGTTAATCCCACAGTTAATTGACACTTTAACTAAAGGCGAAGTTATGGAGTTAACTAAAGGCGAACAAGAGTGGAGCTATCTGCACGCCTTTGATTTAGCGCGTGCCTTTCAAGCAGTTCTCGAGCACGTATCAATTTCGGGCATTGTGAATGTGGGAAATCCCCATACTGTGAATCTAAAGAATGCAATCGGCTTAATTGCTCATCAATTAGGTGCCGGGGGGTTACTTAATTTTGGAGCGTTGCCTTATCGGCCCGATCAAGTCATGAAGCTAGAGCCTGCCTGTGAATCACTGACTGCAATTGGTTGGAAGCCGGTAGTTTCATTTGCAGATGGAATCAAACAGACAATTCAATGGCGACACCGCGAACAGGTAGAGCCATTACATTGCGAAGATGGCCAAGAAGTTGTATTTAATTTACCTTCAAGGCGTTAAATTTCTTAATAATATTTTCAACGCTAATTCCATTGGCTGAGCGCAAAAAGTTTTGGTCCCCAATTTGTGAGAGATTATTTTGATCAGCGGCGATTAAGCCGATTGCGCCTTTCAGATTTGCCGCATTTGCGGCTTCGAGTACGGCGGTTCCGACGCCGCCTCTGTATGAATGCTCTTCAATAACAATGACTGGGCCTTTCTTTAGCGCCTCTTGCAAGTAATTAATATCAATTGTTGAAACGAATGGCATTGAAGCAACCGCTACCGAAATTCCTTGATTGGCTAACTCTTTAGCTGCCGCAACGGCAACAGTTCCGACCGAGCCTGCGAAAATTAAAGTTCCTGAGGTGCCAGGGGAGACTTCATTAATGGTGCCATGCGAAACTTTAGGCGCAGTCGTATGAATTGTTGGTTCGCCACTTTTACCAAGGCGCAAGTAGGTTGGTTTCTTTGATGCGATTATTGACAGTGTTAGTTGGGCCGTTTCGGCTGGGTCGGCAGGGACTATGACGTCCATGTTGGGAAGTGCCCGTAAAACAGCTATATCTTCCAGGGCGTGGTGCGTATAGCCCTGACTGCCATAGGCATAACCGGCACCAACCGAGACGACAACTACTGGGTTATTCATTAAGCAGACATCATTTCGAATCTGCTCTAAGCATCGAAGTGTTGGAAAATTACCGATGCTGTAAACAAAAACTCTTTTACCAGTGGAGGCATACCCGGCCGCCATACCCATCATCGCCTGCTCATTAACCCCTGAGTTAATGAACTGGCCTGGAAGTTCCTTTTCAAAAGTATCGAGAACGCCGTAACCGAGGTCACCAGTCATCAAAATAATATTTTTATCTTTTTTGGCCGCCTCTAATAGCGTTGCAACAAAGGTATCGCGCATCAGTAGTTCTTCTCTAGCTGCTCAAAAGCCTTAGTGACATCATCGGCAGTCGGTGGTTTGTAGTGCCAGAGCACGCTGTTCTCCATGAAATCAACGCCCTTGCCTTTAGTTGTATCGGCGATGACACATGTAGGTCCAGATCGTTGTACGAGGGCCGCAGCCAAGCGCGTGTAATCATGACCCGGAACAGTATGTGCCGCCCAACCAAACGCAATCCACTTATCGGCGAAAGGCTCGAGCTTTAGCGTATCTTCGGTAAAAGTCAGCGATTGAATCTTGTTGCGATCGACGATGACAACTAAATTATCTAGATCGTGGTGATTGGCAATCATTGCCGACTCCCATGTTGTGCCTTCGTCACATTCACCATCGGACATAACGACAAATACGCGTCCCTTAGCCCCAGATTTCTTGCGTGACATTGCAATACCAAGGCCATAAGGCAAACCGTGACCCAGCGAGCCAGTGGAAAGTTCAACTCCAGGAACACCTTTCGAAGTTACGTGTCCGCCAAGAGGTGCATCGTTGTTGCAATATTTAGCTAGCCACTCCTTTGGAAAAAATCCTTGAAGTGCTAGTACGGAATAGAGCGCTGATGCGGAGTGGCCTTTAGATAAAATTACGATATCTCGATCGGCCTCATCCATATTTGCGGCTGAAATATTTGCAGCCCCGCTGTAGAGAACACTCAAAATATCTACAACTGAAAGGGCTGAAGCCACATGAGATGCTTTTGCAGCACTCGTCATTGAAATAATTTCTCGCCGCGCCGCAAGTGCAAGCCCAGCGGCCTCTGTGAAGGGAGTAGCAGTATTAGACAACTTTGAACCCCTTCAACTCGATTAAATACATGAGCAAGGATAGTAATATAGGGCTCAAAATACCGCTTCCATAATCCTTGGGGGCCCGTGCCGTTAGACTTTAGGTCGAGTCGCTAAGAGGGGGAGTTTCGTGAAAGCGGTAATTCTTGCAGGTGGTCTAGGAACGCGT
>CAILBF010000085.1 GCA_903832395.1 uncultured Actinomycetes bacterium
GGCGTTGTGACCGTGGATCTAGCTGGAACGTGCACAATCTTGCTTGACCAAGACGGCACCACGACAGGCAACGGCGGCGCCACAACTTCGTATCTTCCTTCACCTCAAGCAACAGTTACCGTAACGGTGACCCCAACAGATCCAATGGTTGTTCAACACCTAGTAGTTAGTACAGGTAATACCTCTTTGGGTATTACCTGGAACGCCCCGGTCGATGATGGCGGACGAGCAATTAATGGTTACCGGATTACTTGGTTTCCAAGTACTGCCAATCCAGGGGATACACAGCTGGATCTAAATGGTATTGCCGATTTAACTAAACATAAGGATGGCGGGCGGTTCGTCTCGACAGATCCTACTATTTTGGCGTATACATTCAATACTCTAGTAAACGGCGATACTTACACAATTGAAGTTGAAGCGCGCAATAGCGCGTATGTTGATGGTATTACTGGCACGCATTTCGGAACTCCATAAAGTGCAGAGAGCTAAATATTTCTATTTCACTTCAATATTCCTTATTATAACTTCAGCTTCTCAAGGCATCGCCAATGCTGCGCCAGTTAACGGAACCCCCACTGGTGCACCACAATCAGTTACTGGAATAGTAGTAACGCCGGATGGAACTGATCCAACTGTTGCTTCTGTGAAGTGGAGTGCGCTTGTAACACCGACAGAAACCGGTGGTAGTGCAATAACGGGATATGCGGCAACGGTAGTTACAAATGCAACTAACACTCATGCAACCGATCCAGTTATTGGAACACCTGGTACGTGGACAGTTGTCACCTCGACAGTCTGTACTGTCGGCGGAGGTACGGTTACTTGTAACTTGACCGGGTTAAATTATGCGTCGTGGTATGCAATTCGCATGACGGCATCGAATGCGATGGGAACGTCAATCCCGTCGTACTCAGCTCCATTCCCAACTGGTTCTCTAACAAATTCGATCAATTTCAATAAACCTGTAGATAAAAATTACGGGGATCCAGACTTTGCAGTCACTGCAACGTCGACCAGTAATTTAACCATTGCCTGGGCAGCATCGGGTGGTAACTGCTCCATTGATGCCGGCGGAATCGTTCACCTGACCGGAGTCGGTAATTGCACAATTACAGCTAACCAAAGTGGCGGTGGAGGTTACGGCGCTGCCGACCCAGTTCCTCAAACTTTTGCCGTGAGTGCGGTCTATAGCGCAACCGTAAGTGGCTCATCCAGCATTACAGGTACATCGGCTAGCGTACGAGGCACTGTGGCTTATCCAGGCACACCAGTCACGCCACACTTTTGCTTATCCACTGTTAATGACACAACAAACTGCGTGACATCAGTTGCAACATTACCGTCACCAATCACTTCAACTAGTGCATCGATCGTAACTGCGAGTGCAACTGGATTGACTCCTGGGACACCTTACTTTTTCTGGCTCGTAGCGGGTTCTGCCACTAGTACGACATTGAGTTTTACCACTTTATCTACGCCAGTTATCGATTACGGTGGCGCCTTAACTGGAACCGTAGGAGTTGCATACTCTGGAACCTCAAGCGTCACGTTGGGTACTGGCGTTTATGGTGTCTCCACTGCCAGTGGATTACCAGATGGACTAACTTTTAACGCTGATGTTGCAGGCGGAACTATTTCAGGCACACCTACAGTTGCTGGGACATTTTCCGTTCTACTCTCGGTGACCGATAGTGCTGGTCAAATCGCAACAAAAACGGTCGCAATCGTTATTGCCGCCGCAGTTTCCAGCGGTGGCGGTGGCACAGGCGGTGGCGGTTCAGGGGGTATTTCTAGCGGCAGCACTGCGGAAGTCGCCCCAACAGTAGTTATTAAAGTTGCTCAGACAATCACATCGAATTCAACTACAGCTCCCGTGTATTCATCGGACCAAAGTTTCCAATTAATTGCTAGTGCAACCTCGCAATTGGCGCTCACGTTTACATCTGATAATCCCAAAATCTGTACTGTAAGCACGAGTGGTCTTATTACATATTTAAAAGTTGGAACGTGCTCAATATCGATAAATCAAAGTGGAAATTCTTCCTACCTCCCAACTAGCAAAACGATCACGATTGAAGTAACTCAAAAATTCTCAATTGTGCTCGATGAAGCGACCAACATTCAAGGAAACAGTGCAACACTCAATGCAACTGCGCCATGGCCCGGTACGGATGCCCAAGTGCAATTCTGTATTTCTTTAACTTCAAGTACCGATACTTGTAATTCAGTAGACGGCATCGATCTAAATGGCCTAAAACCGCTGGATTTAAATGAAAATTCCGGTGCGGCATTTTCCACAATAGTTGCCGGGTTACAAACTGGAACAAACTATTTTATTTGGGCTATTTTAAACACTAGCGGACACCAGTATGTGAGCCTTATCCGTAAAATTCACACACCAGTTGGTCCAACGATTATTTATACAGGCAAGACTACTTATCAAAGCAAAGAGCCTCTACGAATCTTTTTCCATGCTACTGGGGGTGGGGGTGGCTACTCGAATTGGAAAGCTACAGGTTTCCCACTAGGTGCAAAAATTGTCATAGCAGCAACTTCATTGACCGTGACGGGTTCCAAATTACCAAGTGGCACTTATATCGTCTCTGTTTCAGTATCCGACAAACTTGGTTCAACAAGTTCCATCACCCTTCCGATCATAATTAATGGCGAGGTTCTCTCTGGGCAACCTGCATCAGTTAAGGGTGCAACGACTCAATTAATCACGTCGAAATCTGTAAGGATTAGTTGGAACAAGCAAGAAGATGCACAAAAGTACGAAGTAACTTTGGCAAATAAAGTTGTGTGCTCAACGGCAGAATCAACCTGTGTGATCAAACAGTTACTCGGGCCGAAAGCACAGATTGCTGTAACTGCAATTAGTGAACAAGGCATCAAATCTCAACCGGCGCCTACTATTTATAAAGCACCTGCGGCTCCAATCGATATTGAAGTTGCAAACTTCGCACTAAACTCCCCTGTATTGGTGGCACGTGATAAGGCGAAGATTGCAGCGCTAGCGAAAACGATTCAGCTTCAGGGTTTCACATCTATTCAGGTTGCTGGACATACAGATTCACAAGGAAATGACGCCCTCAATAGCGCTTTGTCTCGAGCTCGGGCAG
This sequence comes from uncultured Actinomycetes bacterium, assembly GCA_903832395.1. Classification (GTDB taxonomy): domain Bacteria; phylum Actinomycetota; class Actinomycetes; order Nanopelagicales; family Nanopelagicaceae; genus Planktophila. The sequence continues at coordinate 3,126 of CAILBF010000085.1, forward strand.
TGAGCACTTTTAAATACCTCAAACTTATTCTGGCCAAAACACCGATTTCGGTAACGTTATTAGCCGAGGGATCGAAATCACCAGTTAAGACCAACGCTACAACAGAAGGCCGGGCCGCAAATAGACGTTCTGTGCTTTCTTTGAACTAAAAGGAAGACGAAATCTTCGCATTTGGGCGGTCTGTAAAAAGAAGGTAAGATGCGCAGGCTGTACAAAACTAAATAAGCGCGAGTAGCTCAACGGATAGAGCATCTGACTACGGATCAGAAGGTTGGGGGTTCGAATCCCTTCTCGCGCACCATTAGGCAGTTTCTTTGCCTCTACAAATGAAATATCTCATATTGCTCTGCTAATTATCTCGAGCGTATGATGATTTTTATGCAACAGCGATTTACCGAAGCTGATATTCCAATTCTCGCTGGGAAAACCGCGATAGTAACTGGTGCTAATTCCGGACTTGGGTTTGAGATAGCTAAAACCTTAGCTAATCGCGGAGCTCGAGTTGTTTTGGCTTGCCGAGACGAGTCAAAGGCGAAAACCGCAGCCGATGAGATACGAAAAGGAAATCCCAGCGCCGACGTCATGGTTCGGTCACTTGATCTTGCGAGTTTAGCTTCAATTGATACATATGTTGCGCAGTTTCTTACCGCCGAGACCAAACTTGATTTACTCATTAACAATGCCGGATTAATGGCGATAGATGAGAGTCGAACCGTAGATGGATTTGAGATGCAGCTCGGGGTCAACCACTTAGGTCATTTTGCGCTAACCGCCATGTTGATGCCCGTGCTCTTATCGACGCCGCAGTCACGCGTAGTTTCGATGTCAAGCAGTGCGCACAGAAAAGGAAAAATGGATTTCGATGATCTTATGTTTGAACGTCGTCCATACAGTCGGTGGAGTGCATACGCCCAAAGTAAATTAGCCAACCTCCTTTTTATTCTGGAACTAAACCGGCGGCTGGGAGCGAGCTCGCAAACTAAAGCATTGGCAGCCCATCCTGGTGTCGCTAATACAAATCTTGGTCAAAATGCTGGCGGAATTATCGGCTTTGGATTTCGGATAAGTGCACCATTAATCGCACACTCTGCCCTTAAGGGCGCAATGCCTGCGTTAAGGGCGGCAAGTGATCCTGATGCAAAAGGCGGTCAGTTTTATGGACCTCGATACATGATGGTGGGTAGTCCAGTTGTAGAAACCCCAAGTCTTCAGGCTCGCAATCTTGAAGATGCACAACGGTTATGGAAGATTTCTGAGGAATTAACCGGGAAACATTTATTGTAATTGGTCAAACATTAGTGATGTTAAGATTCTCCTGTAGTTAGCGTTCGATGATGTAAAGGTCTGAGAATTAGGGTTCGAATCCCTTCGCGCGCACTGTTCGGCCTCTCTCGCCTTTCACTTGAGGGGTCGAACTTCTTTTTGGACATTGCGGCCCGGAAGATTGAGCCCGGGATGTATTACCTGAAAACCCGCTCAATGATTGATTAAGTAAGGCGTCCTAGGCCGTATAAGTATTGAAGACTAACTCTTACCTCTTCGGGAAGCTCTGGCCTTGAATTCTTTTTACTCTTTTTGTGCAAACAACCATTCTGATTATCGTGTTCCAAATTTCTCATCTCCTTTCAATTTCTAACTAGATTAAAATCGCCGCTAATTGTGGAGGTAGTAATTCTCACTACTCCGCCGGTGTTTGTTGACTCACCTGGTGTCTCTTCAAGTGAAATCTCAGAGTTCAAATCTCCGCTAATTGAATTACCATCAACTTCGACATTTAGATCTGGTGCCACATAAACTTTAATATCGCCGCTCACACTTTTGAGAGTGTAATCACAAGCAGAAAAAGTATGAGTTGCAATATCACCCGAAACAGTTTTAATAGTACAGCTTGCGCTTGGATTTTTACCTATTGTCACATCACCCGATACTGAACCAATTTCAAGTTCGGAAACCATTTGATTAACTTCAAGATCGCCCGATACGGTCTTAATTTTAAGGTCAGCGCTTGTAGGTAGGGCCAATTCAATAGAGAGACCACGTAGCCCTCCAAAATTTAAGCCCCAAAAATTTTGGTTCTTCATATCTAAAGGTAGGGAGGTATTTACGCTCCAAGTTTTCTTATCAGCACGTAATGTCAATTTCCGATCAACCGCATCAATTTCTACCATCTCGGCTAATTTCATAGCCTTCTTTGAATCGGCAAGAATCCTGACATGGCTCTTCCCGTCCTGTGATTCGACGACGGTTATCTCAGTTGAAATGCTTAATACAGAGACCTCTGGTCGCTCGATATCGAAGCTTTCTTCTCTAGCAACTTGAAGAGTTGTATTGGATTTCATTAGCTCTTCCCCTTTCCTTTTAGTTGTCGTTTACCGATAGATACAGAGAAACTTCCGCGATCACTTGTCTTTAGTAGCCAGGAGTTCAGCGAAATTCCCTCTTTCGTTGCTGCGCTCTCAATTCGAGATTTCAAATCCTCTGGAAGTCGCAAGGTAATTCGGGCGTTGAGATCGGCTGGGTTCTCCCGAATCACAGATCCATCCTCGACATAGAGGAGCTCAATATCGTCACCTTGGACCCGTGCCTCTAGGTGGGCGCCTGGCAGCTGCTCTTTTAATTCACCGGCGATTTCAGTCAACGCCTCCAATAAACGAGTGCGCAGCACCGGTGCCAGCGTTGGAATCAAACGCGAAACTGCAGATTCAAGCTCTGGGCCACCCAGTTTTCCAAGGGCCTTGATATCGGCAGACATTAGATCTATAAACTTTGACGTCTTCATGATGTCATTATGACATCACTCTGACATCCATGTCAAGTACCTTGCCCACTGACAGCACAAAGCCACCTGAAGCGGTTGGCTACAGGTGGCTTTGAGGCTAGTTAACTAATAATTAAGCACGAAGAGCTTGGGCAAAGGCGCGGAAATCTTCAACGAGAAGATCAACCTCTTTTTGTCCATGCGCTAACGAAATTAACCACTGCTCATCAAGTCCCGGAGGCGTAATAATGCCGCGGTTAAGAGAGAAGAGCCACGATAATTCGGCAATTGCAAAGTCAGTTTCTTTGTAATCGCGATAATTACGAAGCGGTGTAGTTGACCAAGTAATGCAACCTTTAACACCAAAGCCAACGGTATGTGCCGGCAATTGGTACTCATCAATGATTTCATTGATGCGATCGAGGGCCTGCTGGTTGAATGCTTCAGCAACTGCGAGAGTCTCTTTAGTACAGATTTTATCTACGGCACGAATACCTGCCATTGCGAGTGGGTTACCGTTGAAAGTACCAAAGTGAGCCATCTTGCCGTTAGTGACAAAATCCATGTACTTCTTCTTGCCACCGAAAGCGGCCAAAGTAAGTCCGCCACCGATTGATTTGGCAAGGGTGATTAAATCTGGGATCACACCTAAACGCTGTGCAGCGCCTTGATGTCCAGCAGTTAAGCCAGTTTTAACTTCATCGAAGATGAGGACGACGTTGTACTCATCGCATAGTTCGCGAACACGCTCTAGGTAGCCCTCATCTGGCAAAACAATGCCAAGATTTTCCATGACGGGTTCGATAATGAAGCAGGCAATTTTGGATGCGTTCTTTTCAAAGATGCGCTCGAGTGAATCAGCATCGTTGTAGGAGACAACATAGATATCGCCAGGAACAATGCCAGCAGGAACATGTGCGATGGGATCGCTAGCGTCGCCAATCTCATCGACTGGAGGCTTGGCTGATACAACGAATGGGTCGTAGCTTCCGTGGTAACCGCCTTCGACCTTAACGATGCCATCTTTGCCCGTTGCCGCACGCGCAGTGCGAACGGCATACATCGTGGACTCAGTACCACTGTTAGTGAAGCGGACCTGATCGATGACAAATCGGCGACAGATGCGCTCGGCGGCGTCGGTGGAGATCGGAGATGGGGTTACGAAGAGCATGCCTGTCTCGAGGGAGGCTTTGACCTCTTCGACGACAGTTGGGTTCAAGTGGCCCGCGAGCATGGCGCCAAAGCCCATAGATAGGTCGAGGAGCTCGCGCCCATCGACGTCGGTCATCCAGGCGCCCTTAGCGCTGACAATTGAGATTGGATATGGGTCCCAGTGCTGGAAGCTCGAAGTCACTCCAAGAGGTAGAGATTTAAAGGAGCGCTTACTTTCTTCGGCACTCTTGCCAGTCTGCTTTGTAAATAACTCCCATTCGGATTTCAGGAGGGCAGCGACTCTTTCGGGTGGAATTTCTACTGATGTTACAGGGACGAATCTAAAAGTTTCCTTGTGATTAATTTGTGTAATCATTGTAAAGCTTGTACGGCAAAGGTTTCAGCGTTTGAAACTCGTTTGAGAAGTACTCTCCCGGTTCGTTTTTAGTTCCTTATGAACTATGGGGATAAGTATCTCATGCCGTTTTTTAAAAGCAACCCCTGAAAACTCCCGCGTGTTTACACGGGAATATTCCTTTTTATTTCATAAAAAGTGCATTTAATCGTTTTGTTGTGAAAAAAAGTCCACAAATTATCATTATTACGAAATACATGGCGTGGCCGGCTAAAGCAACATTTATATGGCCTAGACACAAACCGCGGACCAAATTTATTGCATGTGTAAGTGGAAGTAGGTTTACGGTGAATTGTAGCCATTGAGGAAAGACACTTAGTGGATAAAAAGATCCCGAAAAAAGAAACATAGGAAGTAAAAATATATTAACTATTTCTAACTGCTGAAATGAGGTCATATACGAGGTAAGTGCCATGCCACATGATGCAAAACCAAATGCGATTAAGACTGCAGCCGGTATTGCCAGAATTCCCCAAAGGCTAGGAATTAATCCGAGAGGCGTAACGACTGCCATGAAAGTACATGCATAACTAAAACCGCGAAGAAGTGCCCAACCAATCTCGCCGAGTGCAACATCCAGCGGTCCCATCGATGTTGCGAGCATGCCATGGTAGATACGGTCGTGATTTAATTTAAAGAACACATTCATGGTTGAGTCATAAATTGCGCCGTTCATGGCACTCGTTGCTAAGAGCGCTGGGGCAATAAAAACGGCGTATTTAATGCTCTCACCGCCCACCGTTATGGCTGGCAGCATTTTTCCAATTCCATAACCGAATGAGAGTAAGTAAAGAACTGGTTCAAGAAATCCAGATAAGACAATCATCCATGTTGATGAACGAAAGACAATAAATCCACGCTCTAGCATTTGAGGAACTCGCCCAGAATAATAACGCTCACCCATTTTGCCAATTCGAGCTTCGGCAATTGCAACTGCCATAGGAATAAACATCTACTTAGCCAATCGACGAGTAAATATGCGGGCGGAGAAGTAGAGACCAAAGATGAGCATTGCCGCAAGAATTGTAAAGTGAGCCCACAACAATGTCCCTGAAATTACATGGCCGTACGTTAAGTAACGTCCTAACTCAGTCGCGTGCCACAACGGAGAAATCCAACCGATCCACTGTAAAAAGAAGGGCATTGAGGAAAGCGGAAAGAAAGTTCCAGAGAACAAGAAGAGCGGCATCATAATAAAGCGCCCCAATATTACGAAGAAAATATTTTCGTTTTCGAGCTTGGCAGCTAGGGATTGCATGAGAGCGCCAAAAGATATTCCGGCAAAAATCGCCGTTGGAATCGCTAGCCATGCCTTAGGCGATTGCAATGCACCAAATGCCCACATGACACAGAAGTAGAAAAGTACTGTATAAATCACGCGAAGAAAGGCCGCTAAAAAAACACCAATAGAAATCTGTGTGCCGCTTAAAGGCGTGGAGTTCATCGAATAAAAAGTTTTATGCCACTTAAATCCCTCAATTGTTGGATAGATAGTCTCATCCATTGCGCCTTGGATTGCAGCTTGGGCTAAAAGTGCAGGAGCTAAGAAGGTTAAATATTTAACGCCATCAACTCCAACAGGCCCAACACTCTTATCGATAAGCCCTCCAAGGCCAATTCCGACTGAAATTAAGTAGAGAACTGGGTTGGCGATCGCGATGCCAATAATCATCCAGATCCACTTCATCATTATGCGAAGACGGGCCTCTGCAACATAGAGCGCACCACGCGCTTGCACTTTGGTCGCATCAACAAGGCGAGCTGACCCCTGACGGGTTGTTGAGATACTCATTATTCGATCAAAGTTCGTCCGGTTAGGCGCAAGAAAACATCTTCTAGCGAACTACGGCGCACTAACGAGGTCTTTGGATGCAGCCCAGCGTCGTAAATCTTTTCAAGGAGTGATTCACCATCATCGGTATACATCAAGAGGCGATCGGGGAGCTCTTCAATTCGATCACACATTGCTTTCAACTTATCGGCAACTCCTTGATTGCGATCTGAACCAAAACGCACCTCAAGAACCTCTTTAGTTGAATAGTCCTTAATTAATGATCCAGGGCTTCCCTCGGCCATGATTCTGCCTTTATCCATAACGATTAAGCGATCACATAGTTGCTCAGCCTCATCCATGAAGTGAGTTGTGATTACGAGTGTTACGCCTTGCTCTTTTAATCTAAACAAGCGATCCCAAAGAATATGACGAGCTTGTGGATCTAAACCCGTTGTTGGCTCATCCAACATTAGTATCTCGGGCTCACTAACAAGCGCGCGCGCAATTGTTAACCGGCGTTTCATTCCACCGCTAAGTGCCTCAACCTTTGAGTCACGTTTTTCTTCGAGTTGAGCAAAAGTTAGAAGCTCTTCAATCTTTCCTCTTACAAATTTACGCGGCAGGCCAAAGTAACGACCGTAAATGTAGAGATTTTCCGTAACACTTAACTGCATATCCAAGTTATCTTGTTGAGGGACAACCCCTAAATGTGCGCGGATTTGAGGACCGTTAGCTTCAGGATCTTTTCCAAGAATTGTTAAATCGCCAGCATCGCGTTGGGAAGTGGCACCAATCATGCGCATAACCGTTGATTTACCCGCACCATTTGGGCCTAATAGACCAAAGGACTCACCTTTTGAGACATTGAAGTCAATGCCGTCAACCGCGGTCAAATCACCAAACTTTTTAGTCAGGCCACGGGCAGAAATTAGGAATTGTGACATGGTCGCATTCTACCTGTGTATAGTTTCACCACGTGCGATTCATAAATACTCCAACCCACGACCTGACCTATGACGATGTTTTCATGGTCCCCAGTGCCTCCGAATTATCTAGCCGTATGGATGTTGATTTAACTTCCAACGACGGCTCTGGAACGACAATCCCGTTAGTTGTTGCAAATATGACGGCTATATCTGGCCGGAGAATGGCTGAAACAATTGCACGTCGCGGTGGCCTCACGGTAATCCCACAGGACATTCCTCATGCCGTTGTCGATAGCGTTATTAAATGGGTTAAGTCGCGACATACATTCTTTGATACTCCAATTACTTTAAACCCCCATCAAACCGTTGCCGATGCCGTTAGCTTGTTACATAAGCGCGCGCATGGGGCGATAGTCATCGTTGATAATGGAAAGCCTGTAGGAATTGTCACTGAAGAAGATTGCAAGAGCGTTGATCGTTTCACACAACTTCATCAAGTGATGAGCAAAGAGTTAATCACGATGGCCGACAACTTAGATGCTAGAGCAGCCTTTGAATTCTTAAATCTGCATCGCCACAAATTGGCACCGGTCGTTTCAACAAATGGTGATCTAGTCGGAATCATTACTCGAATTGGCGCCTTACGTGGCACTTTGTATGCACCAGCCGTTGATGCCAATAGTAAATTGCGTATCGCTGCAGCTGTTGGCATTAATGGTGATGTAGCAGCAAAGGCGGCAGCCCTGGTTGAATCTGGCGCAGATGTCTTAGTAGTTGATACAGCTCATGGGCATCAAAAGAAAATGCTGGAGGCGCTAGCGGCAATAAGATCTCTCGGTATTTCGATTCCTATCGTGGCAGGCAATGTTGTCACAGCCGACGGAACACGTGATTTGATCAATGCAGGTGCCACAATTGTTAAAGTCGGCGTGGGTCCAGGTGCGATGTGCACGACGCGAATGCAGACTGGCGTTGGCCGGCCACAGTTTTCAGCCGTCCTTGAGTGTGCCGCCGAAGCTAAAAAACACGGTGCGCATGTGTGGGCCGATGGCGGGGTACGCCACCCGCGCGATGTTGCACTCGCCCTTGCAGCAGGTGCATCACAAGTCATGATTGGCTCTTGGTTTGCCGGCACGTATGAATCTCCTGGCGACCTACAAAGTGATGTGAATGGCAAATTATTCAAAGAGTCCTTTGGAATGGCATCTGCGCGCGCAGTGGCCGCTCGCACGACAGGTGAAGATGCATTTGATCGCGCACGAAAGGCTTTATTTGAAGAGGGAATTTCAACATCGCGCATGTATTTAAACCCGCAGCGCCCAGGAGTTGAAGACTTACTGGATGAGATTATTGCGGGCTTGCGATCATCATGCACATA
>CAILBF010000086.1 GCA_903832395.1 uncultured Actinomycetes bacterium
ACTAGAGGCGGAGCAAAGGCGCTGCGTCGCGACGATATAGGCCATCTAGTTGAGGGCGCATGTGCAGATTTTCAAATTCTTAATGCACCTTCTTATATTCACTTGGCATATCGCCCCGGTGTTAACTTAGTAGAACAGGTTTGGCGCAATGGCCTCCAACTCAACTAAAACAATTACGCTCTCGACTTCGGGCGTTACTTTCGACGATGTAATTTCAGTTGCCAGATACGGCGCCCAAGTAGTTCTTTCACAAACTGCAATTGATGCCATGAACACAACGCGCAGTTTCATTGAGGGCTATGCCGCCGGCGGAGTTCCCGTTTACGGAGTATCAACTGGCTTTGGCGCCTTGGCTAACCGACACATTGATGTTAAAGACAGAGTTCAATTGCAGAAATCACTCATTAGATCTCACGCTGCTGGTGTTGGTCCAGCAATTGAGCGCGAAGTAGTTCGTGCATTGATGTTCTTGCGCCTTCGCACAATGGCATCGGGACGTACCGGTGTACGTGTAGCCCTGGCACAGACATATGTTGAGTTTTTGAATAAGGGCATCACACCAGTTGTCCCAGAGTTTGGTTCATTGGGCTGTAGCGGAGATTTAGCACCTCTTTCTCACTGCGCACTTGCGCTAATGGGCGAGGGTCGTGTTCATGATGCCAGCGGAGTTGAAATGCCTACGATGCAGGCTCTAGATGCTGCAGGAATAAAACCAATTGAACTCGAAGCTAAAGAAGGCCTAGCGTTAATTAACGGCACCGATGGCATGCTGGGAATGTTGATTATGGCCTGCGCTGATTTGGAACACCTATGTGCAGTTGCCGATATAACAACGGCAATGAGTATTGAGGGTCTACTTGGAACGGATCGTGTCTTTGCTCCGGATTTGCATGGACCGCTTCGCCCACAAGTTGGTCAGACAATAAGTGCGGCCAATATCTATGCGCTACTTAAAGGTTCTGGGATCGTTGCATCGCACTTAGAAAATGATTCACGCGTTCAGGATGCTTATTCGCTGCGCTGTGCGCCACAAGTAAATGGCGCAGTCCGCGACACCATAGCCCATGCATCAACAATTGCTGCCCGTGAGTTAGCAAGTTCGATTGATAATCCAGTGGTCATGCCCGATGGTCGCGTGGAATCTAATGGAAATTTTCATGGCGCACCCGTTGGCTATGTTCTAGATTTCCTCGCCATTGCCGCAACGGATTTAGGGTCAATGGCCGAGCGCCGTACCGATCGCGCCTTAGATCAGCACAGATCAGCTGGCCTGCCACCATTTCTAGCCCATGATCCAGGTGTTGATTCGGGATTAATGATTGCCCAATACACCCAAGCGGGTCTCGTGAGTGAAAACAAACGTTTATCAACTCCAGCTAGCGTTGATTCAATTCCATCATCGGCGATGCAAGAAGATCACGTTTCAATGGGCTGGTCGGCTGCACGCAAGCTACGAAAAGTCGTTGAAAACTTAGCCCGTATTTTGGCTATTGAGTTAGTGACATCTGCTCGCGCAATTGAGTTTCGAGAAGGCCTAACTCCATCACCGGCTACAGCCCGAGTGATAAAAGAGTTGCGAAAGACCGTACCGGGCGTTGGTCCAGATCGATTCTTATCTCCAGAGCTTGAAGCGGCAACAACACTTGTTAACTCAGGCGCAGTAGTCAGTGCCGCGAAAGAAGTTGTTACAGCGCTTATCTAGAAGCAAAACCGCTAGCGGCCTCTAACACAAGCAGAGCCGCAAGACGGATAGTGCGTTGATCTGGAGTATCAAGGGCGGCATCGATTTCAGTAATATCGATTGCTCGCACTCGCTTATCGGCAGCTAATAAAAAAGCACCCTGTCGCAGTTCATCGGCAGATATTCCGCCGGGCATTGCTGCCGGACATGCGGGCACAACTGCGCGATCACATACATCGACATCTAAATCAACATAAATCTCGCGTCCGCCACGACCTGCAATATCTAAAGCCCGCTTAACGACTTCAGCGATTGAGTGCGTGCGCAAATCTGCACGGGAAATAACGGTGATGCCATGTTCTTTAGCCCGTGCTGAGTATTCGGCGCTATTTGCAAAGTCGGCAATGCCAATTTGGACAATATTTTTTCCAGGCAATCCCGCTTGAATTAACTGCCACACGGGGGAGCCATTGGAATTACCATCACGTAAATCATGATGGGCATCAAAAGTAACCAGACCGATGTTAGTTAAGTCTGGCCACAAACTAGCTGCCACGGAATAAGTAATTGAGTTATCGCCACCGAGTGCTACAACTAACTTATGGACACTTAATAGATTCTGTACGGCGGCTTTCACTCGTGCATGGCCATCTGTTCCATCAGGAGAATGCACATCACCTAAGTCGGTAAAAGTATTCCCAACCAAATCAATATCGGCCGAAGTTGAAAAAGTTGAATAGCGGGCCAACGCACTTCTAATCGCGGCAGGTGTTAAATGCGCACTGGTAGCTGAAATTGAGCTCTCATGTGCAGGCACGCCAATGAGGGCTACATCAGCGTTCTTATTGCTAGTTGTAAACAAAGTGTGAGCGCGCACCCATTTAGGGTCATGAGGTAAAGCCGCTGCAGACATGGGTTTATCGTACGGGGATATCTTTCGATAGTATTGCCCTTAAGAAGAGTCGCCCGGATCACCGCGTTGCAGCAATGCACCGAGGAAAGTCCGGACTCCATA
>CAILBF010000087.1 GCA_903832395.1 uncultured Actinomycetes bacterium
TACAAGTATGTGTTACCGAAGATACGAAGAGCTCACGTCCTCTCTCTGCAACCCAGCTCGAAGTTTTAAATAAATATCTAGAAACGGAGTAAAAGTGTCACAACTTGCATCACGCGCCGAACGCCCATGGTGGCGAGATGCCGTTACTTACCAGATCTATATCCGCTCATTTGCCGATTCAAATGGCGATGGCATCGGCGATGTAGAAGGAATCCGTTCACGCCTGCCATATTTAAAAAAGCTCGGTATTGATGCAATTTGGATTACACCGTGGTATCCATCACCTCAAATTGATCACGGTTATGACGTCGCTGATTACATGGACATCGAACCAGATTATGGAACTTTGGCTGAGGCCGAAGCCCTCATTAAAGAGACACACGAATTTGGAATTAAATTTATTATCGACGTCGTTCCTAACCACACATCAAGTGAACACAAATGGTTTCAGGCCGCCCTTAAATCTGCCCCTGGCTCGGTTGAACGTAATCGATATATGTTCCGTGATGGCAAAGGCCCTAATGGCGACTTGCCACCAAATAACTGGGAGGCCGTCTTTGGCGGCCCTGCCTGGCATCGCGTTACAGAGTCAGATGGAAAATTGGGCCAGTGGTATTTACATTTATTTGCCGTAGAGCAGCCTGATTTAAACTGGGAAAACCCTGAAGTTGTTTCGCACTTAGAGGATGTTTTGAAGTTTTGGCTAGATCGTGGAGTCGATGGTTTCCGAATCGATGTCGCTCATGGAATGTTTAAAGAGGCGGGCTTGCCCGATATTAGAAATGATCCTGCGGCAGCAATGCTCGGGACAGAGCACAAGCCTTTCTGGGATCAAGAAGGTGTCCACGATATCTATCGTTCATGGCGCAAAATCTTCGATTCGTACTCTGGAGATCGCATGGCAGTCGCCGAAGCTTGGGTAAGTCCGGCATCTCGGGTTGCCCGATATGTGCGACCGGACGAGCTACAAAACTCATTTAACTTTGAAATGTTAACAACCCACTGGAAGCCCGCTGAAATTCGAGAAAAGATTAATAACTCCATAGACGCATTGGCTGATGTTGGTGCCCCAACATCTTGGGTATTCAATAATCACGACGTAGTGCGCTCTGTAGATCGCTTAGATTTAGGGCTAACAAATCACGGCGATACAACGCTCTCGCGTCAAGGTGATCCTGCTAAGTTCAATATTGAACGTGGAACTTTGCGCGCGCGCAGCGCAGCGTTAATGATGTTGGCGCTGCCAGGTGGGGCTTATATGTTCCAAGGCGAAGAGTTAGCGGTTCCTGAAGTACGTGATATTCCCGAAAACCGATTAACCGATCCGCGTTGGGCAATGAGCGGACATTTAGATCGTGGACGAGATGGTTGTCGCGTGCCATTGCCATGGTCGAGTAATTCAGCTGGTGCATTTGGTTTTTCTACTAATGAATCGTTAAAGCCTGATCAAGCGTGGTTGCCACAATCTTCTTGGTGGGGAAAGTTTTCAGTTGATTCACAAGATGGTGTTGAGAGTTCGACGTTAACTATGTACCGCGAAGCGTTAGCTATTCGCAAAGCCGAGCAAGGTCTTGGCGATGGCGAGATGGAGTGGATTGAAGCCGGCGCAGATGTGGTCGCCTTCGAGCGCCCTGGAGATTTTGCGTGTTATATCAACTTTGGAAAAGAGATTTCACTTCCCGTTAACTCACAAATTCTGGTTGCAAGTGGCGCTGTCCATGGTCACAAATTGCCAACGGATACTGCAGTGTGGTTAAGGCTGACTCACTAATGCCAAATACAAAACTTCAGCAGCGCGTCGTTCGCACTTTAGCTGGTGCACAAATATTAAATGGCGTGGGTGTTGCTGGAACCGTTGCCGCTGGATCGCTTTTAGTCTCATCCATCACCGACTCTGAAACTCTGGCTGGCCTGGCACAAACAAGTGCCGTTTTAGGCGCCGCCGCACTGGCACTTCCTTTGGCGCGTTTAACTGCGCGCGGTGGCCGCAGGTTAGCGTTATCAGTTGGCTATGTATCTGGTGTGATTGGATCAATCTTTGCAATTACTGGTGGAGCTCACCGTAATTTATTTTTTATGCTGCTTGGAACCTTCTTAGTTGGTGCGGCA
>CAILBF010000088.1 GCA_903832395.1 uncultured Actinomycetes bacterium
GAGTTAAAGCGAACTACCGTAATGTCGGCCAGCGCCGGCAATCTGTTAGCCGCTTTCTTAAATACATGGCTATCCATCATTCCCCCTGCCGTCGGCAGAGGATGCAAACAGAGAATTGCTCCACGGCTAGAAGCAAGCGGGTCCGCAACTTCGCCAATAAGTTCCACGCTATCTTTCGTGCGAACGTGAAATGGGGTACGTAAAGCCGGCAAAACAGTGCTGGGTCTAATTATCTCGCTCATGCTACAAATTGTATCGACGCACCACTACGCTTCCAACCATGGCAACTAAACGTAGGCCCGTCTTTAATTCGAATAATCCCGCCACAGGTGAAGTAGTCGGTACATATCCAATGTTGAATAAGAGTGAAGTTGCCGTACTTGTAGAGCATGCAAGGACTGCTAGTACTAAGTGGCAAGCTTTGAGTTTTGGCGGACGAAAGCAAGTTTTGTTGGCATGGAGCTCATTAATTATTAATCGCATCGAAGAAATCGCCGCGTTAATAACGCTTGAAACTGGAAAGCCTCTCAGTGATGCCAGACTTGAAGTGGGCATTGCTGTCAGTCATATTGGTTGGGCCGCGCGGCATGCTGAATCAATAATGCGTACGTCTTATCGTCGCCCCGGATTGTTAATGGCCAATATGTCAGCCACGGTTGAGCGATCACCGCTTGGCGTCGTAGGTGTAATTGGTCCATGGAACTATCCGATTTTTACTCCAATTGGTTCGATTTCATACGCACTTGCTGCCGGCAATACCGTTCTCTTTAAGCCAAGTGAATACACACCTGGTGTCGGCATGTGGCTTGAAGAGAGTTTTAGTGAAGTTGCACCCTTTGCCGATATCTTCACAACAGTTACCGGCCTGGGTGATACTGGAAGCGCACTTTGTACAAGTGGCGTGGATAAAATTTCTTTTACTGGATCTACTCGCACCGCGAAGTTAGTTGCAGCCGACTGCGCATCAACCATGACCCCCGTAGTACTTGAATGTGGTGGAAAAGATCCAGTCATTGTCGCGGCGGATGCAGATATCAAACGTGCAGTTGATGCAACCATGTGGTCTGCCATGGCCAACGCGGGTCAATCATGTATCGGCGCAGAGCGCGTTTATGTAGATGAAAAAGTAGCTGAAGAATTCATTGCGCGTGCAATTGAACTTGCTTCAACAATTCACTCTGGCGCCCCGGGGGATGCAAACTATGGTCCGGCGACGATGCCGTCGCAAATCAAAGTAATTCAATCCCATATTAAAGCGGCCATCGCAGATGGTGGAACCTGTGTTTATGGTGGTCCAAAATCAGTTGCGGCACCTTTTGTGCAGCCCGTGGTATTAATAGATGTCCCAGAAGATTCTGTTGCAATGCGTGAAGAAACTTTCGGGCCAATTATTATCATCAATCGTGTTGCTTCGATGCGTGAGGCAATTGAACTATCTAATGCCTCGCGATATGGACTTGGAGCCAATGTCTGGTCCAAGCGAAAGGGCAAGCAGATTGCATCAAAACTACAGTGTGGAATGGTTGCAATCAATTCGACCTTTGCTTTTGCCACTATTTCCTCAGTGCCCTTTGGGGGCGTAAAAGACAGCGGTTCGGGTCGGGTTCATGGCCCAGAAGGTTTACTGGAATACACATTTGCACGCACAGTAGTTCGTACGCGTTTTAATCTACCGCTTCATTTCTTAAGTTTTAAGCGACGTCCAACCGATGACTCTTTAATTATTAAATTAGTAAAAATATTAAAGGGACGTCTCGGTTAATATCTAGGTGCGTTTCTTGTTCGCTCAGTATTAGGTCGGCGATTATTCTTCTTCGCCCAGCATGCGCTATGCCAGTGTCGGCGGCTCTCTTCATCATCTTCTAGCCACGCAACTATGTGAGGGGTTGCCATAGGAATCATTTGATCGCAACCTGGACAGCGATAAGGTTTAGTCGATCCAGCGCCCGTTAATTTACGGACCGTATAGAGACCTTCATCATGTTCCTCAAAAGTTTGATGAGAGGTAGCAACATCGCGATCCTCAGACTTTGGCCGCTTGTTCTTGGGGTAGTTTCTGCGCGGGCTCATGACGCTATTTTCTCATAGTAGTATCGCTACATGAACGCAATCGAGGTCAAGGCTCTATCCAAGAGCTACGGCGATATCCACGCCGTTGACGGAATCGATCTATCGATTGCTGAGGGTGAAATCTTTGCCCTACTTGGTCCAAACGGCGCAGGCAAAACAACCACTGTAGAAATCCTTGAGGGCTTTAGAACGCGTGATAGCGGCGACGTATCAGTCTTAGGTTTTGATCCCCGTTTAGGCGGACAAGAGGCCCGTCAATGGCGCAATCGTATTGGCATCGTGCTTCAATCTACGTCGGATTCTGGTGATTTATCGGTCATTGAGACCATCGCCCATTTCAGTGGCTACTACTCCAACCCACGCGATGTTAATGAAGTTATCAACTCTGTAGGTTTGGATGATAAATCCAACTCTCTTATTCGAAAACTATCGGGCGGTCAACGCCGACGTTTAGATGTTGCCCTAGGCATCATTGGTAATCCAGAGCTTCTATTTCTCGATGAGCCAACGACAGGCTTTGATCCAGAGGCACGGCGGAATTTTTGGGCGCTTATAAAGAAACTGCGGGGCAATGGAACAACAATTGTGCTTACCACTCACTACCTAGATGAGGCCGAAGCTCTCGCCGATCGAGTAGGAGTAATAAATAACGGCAGAATCATGGAGATTGCTACCCCTGCCGAGCTAGGTGGTCGATCAACATCAAAGGCGCTAGTTACCTGGCGCGATGGCCATGAAATAAAATCACAGGCTACCGATAATCCAACGGCTCTAGTCGGCCAATTGACATCGACCTTTAATGGCGAGATACCCGAACTTACCGTTACTCGCCTCTCGCTCGAAGATATTTACTTGAAAATGATTGGTGTACATCATGAATAAAATACCGAGCGCGCTCTCCCTCGGTTTTCGCCGTGGTGGGTTGGAGATTCGCCAGTTCGCACGTCAGCGTGAGTCTGTTATTTTTACACTTTTATTTCCAGTGATGTTGCTTGCAATTTTTGGTTCCGTATTTAAAGACACAATTGCCCCCGGTGTTACTTTTTCTCAATATTTTGTGGCTGGAATGATTGCATCTGGTCTAGTAAATACCGGTTTTCAAGGCCTGGCAATCACAATTCCTCTAGAGCGTGACTTCGGTGCCCTTAAGCGTTTACGTGGGACGCCAATGCCGGCATCGAGTTACTTTATAGGCAAAGCCATTTTGGTCTCAGTTAGCATGGTAATTCAAATACTCATGCTCTTTGGATTTGGGGTAATTTTCTTCGGTGTTCACATGCCGACCAGTGGGAGTAAATGGCTGACTTTCGCTTGGCTGGTCCTTTTAGGAAGTGCATGCTCGACCGCCCTTGGAATTGCATTTTCAATTGTTCCAAAAAGTGGTCGTGGTGCATCCGCCGTTGTTTCACCAATCGTCATTATTTTGCAGTTCTTTAGTGGTGTCTTCTTCATCTTCACTCAACTGCCGGCATGGATGCAGCAAGTTGCGGCGATCTTTCCCTTAAAATGGCTAACACAAGGAATGCGATCGGTATTTTTACCTGATTCATTTGCGACTCAAGAAGTAGCAAAATCCTGGGAAAATGGCCGCACTTTCATCGTTCTTATGATGTGGCTAGCAATTGGAATCTACTTTTCAGTTCGCAAATTTAAGTGGGATCGTGATTAAACGCTTTCTAGCGATGGTTCTAGTGGCTATTTTGGTAACTCCAGCTGCTTACGGCGCTACTAAATCCCCCACTCCAGTAGCTAAGGCAACTGCTAGCAAAAAAGCGACCCCGGTAAAAAAGCCCGTAGTAAAGAAGAGGGTTATTGTTGCAAAAAAGAAAATTGTAACTCCATCACCGTCACCAAAGTGGCCTCCAGCAGGCTTTAAATCTAATGGCGAAGTCTTTGCAAAAATTCCAACTGCTAAAGAGTTAGTGAGTACCGTATCTAATAATGTCTCCCTGACGCGACAATTAGCGCAGTTAGTAGATGGGGTGCGAATTTGTGAGAAGTTTGCCTGTGGTGCGGTGCAGTTAGCATCGGCTAATGGTTGCACTTGGTGGGAAATAAGTGCCAATGTTGTGGGTCAAACTTCAGCCGATGATAAGACAATCCGAAACTTTGGACTTATCCAAATGTTAGGGGCGCGAACAGCGCCTAAACAGATAACCACGATTTTGCTAATAAGTCAGGAGCCCCTTGAACTTCATCACTCTGTTTCTGGTGTATCAGCAAATTGCCACCACGATACTACGACGTTAAAGCTTCCAAGTTCTACGTATACAGTCGTCAATAATTAACGATTAGCTCCCGGTACCCATAATTGGTCGCCAATTTCTTTATTTGCGTGGCGCGCCAAAACGAATAGAAGATCGGAACAACGATTTAGATACTTGGCCGTTATGGGACTAACTCCCCCACCAAAAGCATGTATGGCAGCCCACGTGCAACGTTCAGCACGACGTACAACTGTTCGGGCTACATGCAAATGAGCAGCTGCAGGTGTGCCTGAAGGAAGAACAAACGAGCGAAGAGATTCAAGTTCTCCATTGTATTTATCAATTTGAGTTTCTAAATATGTAACCTGTGATTCCAAAACTCGTAACGGTTCAAAGGCTGGTGAGTCGACAACGGGCGTACATAAATCGGCACCCACATCAAATAAATCATTTTGAATTCGAACTAAAAGTGCGCGGACATCTTCACCTAGCTCGTCGGTAGAGAGGACAACACCGATTGAGGAGTTGGCTTCATCCACCGTGGCATACGCCTCAAGGCGAGGGTCATTCTTTGATGTTCGACTCATGTCTCCAAGAGAAGTCGTACCGTCATCGCCAGTCTTTGTATAAATACGCGTCAAATTAACCATGCCCCTAGCCTATAAGTAGACTGCGGCCATGGCATCTCTGGATCGTTTCCGCGTTACTGGCGGAGCCCATCTACGTGGTGATGTCAGCATCACGGGCGCTAAGAACTCAGTTCTCAAACTAATGGCTGCCTCGCTGCTAGCTGTGGGTAAGACAACCATTACCAATGTTCCAGAAATTGCAGATGTCGAAATCATGTCTGAGCTTTTAACGCGTTTAGGGTGCACAGTCGTACATTCCAAAGACAGTTTAACTATTGACGTTCCAGAGATGCTTGGACACCGCGCTGATTACGACCTCGTTCGTAAAATGCGCGCATCGATTAATGTTTTAGGCCCGCTAGTCGCACGCATTGGTAGCGCCGAAGTTGCACTTCCCGGCGGAGATGCAATTGGTTCTCGTGGTTTAGATTTTCATATTAAGGGTCTCGAGTCACTTGGTGCCAAAGCCCATATTGAGCATGGTTACGTCATTGCCGAAGCTCCACATGGATTAACTGGAACACGCATTGAGCTAGATTTTCCAAGCGTTGGTGCAACTGAAAATATTATGACGGCTGCGGTTTTAGCTAGCGGAGAAACAATTATTGATAATGCCGCTCGCGAACCTGATCTAGTTGATCTGGGTGAGTTTCTAGTTTCAATGGGGGCGCAGATTTCGGGTCTGGGATCACCGTTAATTACAATCACGGGTGTTAAAAAATTGAAGCCTACGTCGCATGCAACTATCCCCGATCGCATTATTACTGGAACGTGGGCATTTGCTGCGGTAATGACCCAAGGAGATATCACGATTCACGGTGCTCGTGCTCAAGATCTCGAGCTGCCCCTAGAAAAACTAGCCTCTGCTGGTGCGATAGTTACTACAACTGCCGATGGGGTTCGCGTACGAATGGATTCACGCCCACAGGCCATTGATGTAGCAACGCTCCCCTACCCAGGATTTCCGACAGATTTACTGCCCATGGTTATTGCGCTAAATGCGATTGCAGAAGGCAACTCATTAGTTACTGAAAATGTTTTTGAATCACGGTTCATGTTTGTCAACGAACTCATTCGCCTAGGTGCTCAAGTTTCAGTTGACGGTCACCACGCATCTATCGATGGAGTCCTAGAACTCTCCGGCGCACCTGTTGAAGCTACCGATATACGTGCGGGTGCGGGATTAATCCTGGCCGCCCTTGTGAGTGAGGGTGAAACTACGATCGATGGTGCTTTCCACGTTGATCGTGGGTACCCTAACTTTGCCGAACAGTTGTGTTCCCTAGGTGCGAAAGTGAGCCGTGAATAATGCCTCCAATCCCAGATCGCAATTTAGCCCTTGAGCTAATCCGCGTCACCGAAACGGCCGCGATGGCCGCTGCGCCTTGGGTGGGACGTGGTGAAAAAAACTTAGCCGATAAAGCAGCCGTTGAGGCGATGCGCGAAATGATTAACACAGTCGATATGACCGGAATTGTAGTTATTGGTGAAGGCGAAAAAGATGAAGCACCAATGTTGCACAATGGTGAACACGTTGGCAATCAAGAGGGACCAGCTTGCGATGTTGCAGTTGACCCAATCGATGGAACATCACTGACTGCAAATGGAATGAACGGTGCGATTTCCGTAATTGCACTCGCTCCTCGCGGCACAATGTATGACCCAAAAACCTCTTTTTATATGAATAAAATTGTGACTGGTCCTGAGGCAGCGCACGTCATCGATATTACGGCCTCGACCGAACACAACATCAAAGCCGTTGCTAAAGCTAAGAATTTACCGGTAAGTGACATCACGGTAGTTGTACTCAATCGCCCACGCCATGAACAATTGATCAGCGAAATTCGCGCCGCAGGTGCCCGTATTCGTTTAATTCAAGATGGGGATGTTGCCGCTGCAATTGAAACTGCGCGTCCTAATACTGGCATCGATCTATTAATGGGCATCGGCGGAACTCCTGAAGGTGTAATTACTGCAGCGGCAATGATTTGCTTAGGGGGCTCTATCCAAGGTCAGTTGCACATCGATGGAAAAGCTTCGGGACCAGTCCTACATACAAAAGACTTGGTCAACTCTGATGATGTTTTTCTTGCGGCCACGGGCGTAACTGATGGCGAGTTAATCAAAGGAATTCGTTACACAAGTTTCGGTGCAGTTAGTCAATCAATTGTTATGCGTGGAAAATCAAAGACTGTACGAATTATTGAAACCGAGCACCACTTAAAGTAGGCTAGCTACTTACCGTTTCAGAGAGAATTGACACTCGATTGTTTGAAACTGATAGGAAGCCACCGCTGACGTTAAAGTCAGAGGTGCTTCCATCAACACCAGTAATACTTACAACTCCGTCGACTAGAACACCAAATAAAGGTGTGTGCCCGGTCAAAATACCGAGATCACCATCGATAGTGCGTGCAGAGACTGAAGTTGCCTCTCCTGACCACACACGCTCGGTTGGCGATACTAATTCGACGTTAAGTGTCATGTGAAATTACTTTCCAACACTCGCTGCGAGTTCAGCGGCCTTGCGCTCTACATCTTCTAATCCACCGCACATGAAGAATGC
>CAILBF010000089.1 GCA_903832395.1 uncultured Actinomycetes bacterium
CGGCGTTTCGCCTCAATTACCAGCGCTTCCCGCGATTTTTAGCGCTCCCAAAATAAGGTAATCTACGCAGGCTGCTTCACAGATAGCCACCCTTAAGGCATTTGGATTTAATTCACACACCAGGGCTTACGGATAGGTAACGGTTTTTGTAGTTAGGCAGTAGCCCAAATGGGTTGCTGATGTTGCTGACGTTACAGGTAGTGGCCACGGCTTAGGCCTTCAGCGCGGAAAGTCAAAGATATTCTGAAAACTCATTATCGATTTGTATTGACATCCCACGATTACCGCGGGAGGGGCTGAGCACGTATATGGGGTCTAGAAAATGCCAGCTTTTTGGAGCAGGATTCTCCCATGAACGGTTTCTCTGAACAAGATTTTGGGGTCCTTGCAAGGGTTCTCGATAGCCTGACTGCGATGGTAAATCTGAAGAACCACTACGACGTTTATTCGGCTGTAGAACACGCCTTCCGCGTCTGTCTTGAAGAGGAGGCTCAGTTTGCCAAGCTTATCGGCGATGAGCCGAACTCTTGGAGAGCTGGGCTACGCCTTCTCCATGAATTTGCTACCGAATAGATTGAAAAAGCTGAGGAACTTTCAGTAATGCTTGAATCCGGAACTCCACGTCTTTACTCAGCTAATCCAGAAGGACCAAGTGCAGACGACCTTGATGCGGCTCAGCTTAGACTTTCTAGTAAGAATTATCTCTACCTTTCAGGAACTCCATTCAGGGCCCTTACCGAAGGCGAGTTCAATGAAGATGCAATTTTTAACTGGACTTATCCCAATGAACAACAGGCAAAGAGAGAATGGAATGAGGTAGCAAACCGAGACTCAGCTAAGAATCCTTATCGCGAACTGCCTCAAATGCAGATGTTTACTTATGCGCTCCCTGACCTAACGACAAGTGAACTCGATTATGGTCCAGAAGGACTATTTGATTTATCAGGTTTCTTTGCTGCAGACAAAGTAGGGGCGGAGTATCACTTTAAGGATCGGGAAAGAGTTAGAGAGTTCTTAAATATGCTTCGTGGCCAATTGGTACAGAGCGCAAAAGAGAAGTTACTCTCTAATTCAAAACCAGCTTTTCCATATAGCAATCCAATGTTTGCGCAGGCAGTCGAGCATTCGGTCTGGTTACTTCCAACTGTCGCATCAGCTCATGCGATGAAAGCAGAACTTGAAAGCAATTCTTTTTTTCAGAATTATCTTGTCCATGTTGCTGCCGGAAGTGGTGCCAAAATGGGAGCAGAAGCAAAAAAGCCAGTTGATGCAATGCTTGCAAAGGCGGCAAAACTTGGTAAACAAACTATCACGCTTTCAGTTGCAAAATTGATGACAGGAGTAACCGTTCCACAGTGGGGAGCAATCCTGATTTTGAGATCACTAAAGGCTCCTGAATCCTATTTCCAAGCCGCATTTCGAGTGCAGTCTCCCTGGGCAAGTAAAAAAAGCAGCGCCTACGCCCGCTTCTGCACCCGATGCAAAACGAGCCCCAGGAGCTGGGAATTCGAAATCCTCGGCTTCGCTCCCATCGACTTCTGTGAAAATTCCGACAAAATCGGGTCCTGTGA
>CAILBF010000090.1 GCA_903832395.1 uncultured Actinomycetes bacterium
AGGCGCACACGTCGGTGATGATGAAATCGATCGCCGTCGTACCTCATTGGTGCCCGACACGCTTGCAACAATAATTTACACATCCGGCACAACTGGAAAATCTAAAGGTGTCGAACTCACGCATGGTAATTTCTTAGCGGAGTGCGGAAACGTTGTTCAAGGTGCCGCCGATCTATTCTTAAAACCCGGTGGATCTACACTTCTATTTTTGCCAGTTGCACACGTCTTTGGCCGCATGGTTGAGATTGGTGCAGTTGCAGCTGGTCTTCACTTAGCCCACTGTGGCGATCCTGCCACTCGACTCCCAATTGATCTTGCATCATTTAAGCCAACTTTTGTTTTAGCCGTTCCTCGAATCTTCGAAAAAATTTATAACGGCGCAGAGGCACGCGCCCAAGCCGCTGGCAAAGGAAAAATATTTGAGAAAGCCGCCAATGTCGCGATCGCTTACTCGCAGAGCCTTGATGGAAAACGAACATCGCCAATACTTGCACTCAAACATAAACTCTTTGACAAACTGGTTTACTCAAAGATTCGCGCAGGAATGGGCGGTCGCGTTGAGGCGGCAATTTCTGGAGGCGCACCTCTTGGTGCTCGCCTAGGCCACTTCTACCGCGGAGCCGGAATAACTATTTTGGAGGGTTACGGACTAACTGAAACGACGGCAGGTGCAACTCTGAATTTGAGCAACGCGCTTCGCGTTGGCTCTGTCGGTCGTCCAGTGCCTGGAACATCTATCAAGATTGCCGAAGATGGCGAAGTCCTTATCAAAGGTCCAATCGTGATGCGCGGTTATTGGAATAATAAAGCCGCCGATGAAGAGGTATTTTCTTCAGAACGTTGGTTTAAGACGGGCGATCTTGGAAAATTAGATGACGAAGGATTTCTCTTCATAGTAGGCCGCAAAAAAGAGTTAATCGTTACAGCTGGCGGCAAGAATGTGGCTCCAGCAGTTCTAGAAGATCGCTTGCGCGCCAATGCCCTTGTGAGCCAATGCATGGTCGTTGGTGACAATCAACCATTTATCGCCGCACTCATTACTATCGATCAAGATGCTTTGAAATCATGGGTCGCCAATCACAAAAAAGAGGGCGCTTCCATGCAGGATTTAGCCAACGATCCTGAATTGATTTCAGCCATACAACTAGCCGTTGATGATGCCAATAAAGCTGTCAGCAAAGCTGAGTCAATCCGCAAATTTGTAATTTTACCTACTGATTTCACTATCGCCGGCGGGCACTTAACACCAAAACTCTCCCTTAAGCGACATGTAGTTGCTAAAGAGTTTGCTAAAGAGATTGAGCAACTCTTTACTAAGTGAAAAAATATGAGTACCAACGAGCGAGTCAGACTCGCACAAGAGTTACATGACGGTATCGCGCAAGACCTTGTGGGTCTTGGCTACTCAATTGACTCTTTAGTTGCAACATCTGGAACTCCCAATGAGATTCGCGCCGAGCTTCGCTCACTGCGATTTAACGTCAGCGATTTAATAGATAAAGTGCGCCACGAGATCTTCGATCTTCGCGTCCACTCGTTGACGCACATGTCACAATCCCTACCTAGCGCCTCGAAAACCTTTGAACTAGAGCGGATTTTCGCCGAACTAGTCCGAAACGTTCAGGCTCACTCCCACGCAACATCGCTGACTCTGAGCGTTGCAGATAATGGTCTCGGTGGGGCGCTGGAAAAATCTGGGCATCACGGGTTAATTGGCGTTGCTGAACGCGTTCACGGGTTAGGTGGAGATTTCACTCTTGATTCCAGCGAAGTAGGTACTCGCATTTCAATCACCGTGCCATTGGATCTGCCATGACTCGAGTAGTAATTATCGATGATCACGCCGTTGTACGTGAAGGTTTAAAATCAGCGCTGAGTGCCCATGGGTATGACGTGTGCGCAGAGGCCGCCTCTCAAGCCGAGGCCCGTGCTCAAATAGCTCATGTCAATCCCGATGTGATTGTCGTTGACCTCAATCTTCCAGATGGCACCGGTTTTGATGTGATCTCATGGGCCCGAGGAATCTCAAAGACCATTGGCATCGTTGTGCTGACTCTCAACACAACAGATTCACATTTAATTGCCGCAATGAATGCTGGGGCAAGTGCCTATATTTTAAAGAGCGCACCACTCGGCGATTTAATCGCTGCGATCGACTTTTCAACTCATTCACCTTTAAGTTTTAGCGCTAAAGGCCTATCCCAAGCTATGGCGAGTCGCAACAATAATTTCCATCTCACTGCACGTGAGTTTGATGTTCTCGGTCTGCTACCCAGTGGGGCATCGACTAAAGATATTGCGCTGGCGTTGTTTTTATCTCAAGCCACAATAAAGACCCATTTAGCATCAATTTTTAGAAAATTAGAGGTTACAAACCGTACGGCTGCAGTGAGTAAAGCCAGAACACATAATCTAGTAACGGAGTAGTTTTTTAAACTCGTCGGCCCAAATTTCCCAACGCCATTTTTCAACGATCCATTCGCGTCCAGCGCGACCCATTGTCACAGCTCGTGCGCGATCTTCGAGCAAGTTAATTATTGCAACGGCAATTGCGGCATTATCCAATCCATCTACGACTACACCAGTGACCCCGTCAAGAACGGCATCGGGAGCCCCGCCTGAAGATCCAGCAATAACTGGGAGTCCGCACGCGCTAGCTTCAAGATAAACGATTCCAAGACCCTCAACTTCAAGGCCGCGAAAACGTGAGCGAGATGGCATTGCGAAAACATCACCAACGCAAAAATACTTGGGCAGATCGTTATATTGAATGCGACCAATAAAAGTTACGCAATTGTGAAGAGATAACTTCTCCACTAAACCCATTAAGTGTTCTCGATAAGGACCTTCCCCAACTAATACAAGGTGGGCGTTTGGAACTTCTTTCACTACTGCCGTCATCGATTCAATCAGATGATCTTGACCTTTACGGTGCACGAGACGGCCAACAGAGACAATCACTTTCTTTTCCGTCAACCCAAGAGATTCACGAAGTGCGCTCGAGTCAACCGGAGCAAAGTGTTCGATATCAATTCCGGGAGCAATTTTGACCATTGCGCCGGCAGCTTTGGTAGTGAGAGCTTTTGAAATTGCACCTCTTGTGAACTCACCAAGATACGTCAGGGCATCGGTTGTGGCGCCGATTCTGCGCATAATCAGCGAAAAAGGAAAGAGCGTGGACCACCACACCTCGTGGCCATGAGTAAGAGCGATAATTCGTTTGGCTCCTGCTCGCCGAAGCGAAGATGCCATAAATGCCAGCGGTGCCGCTGCGCCGAAAGCAACGATTTCAATCTGCTCGGTTTTAACCAATCGCGCAACGGCGCGTGTGACTCTTGGAGTTGGTAGGAGAATCGTAGATTTATCGCGAATCACGTGAACACCATAATTAGCTAACCAGGCTTCATCATATTCGCGGGTGTCACTTTGGGCCGATGTATAAACAGTTGTTGAAGCATGTGGCAAACGTTCAATCAAGCCAATAATAAAAGTTTCGATTCCGCCTGCGCGAGGACCAAAATCATTTGTCACGAATAGAATTTTTTTAGAAACGGCGGGCACCTGCAAATTTTTTGTATCCCATATTCAAATCTCCGACTTTAACGCGAGCTCCGGAATGTGGTGCATGTACCATTCGACCACCGCCCATGTAGATGCCAACATGAGAAATAGGATTACCAAAGAAAATTAAGTCACCGGGCTTGAGTGCTTTGTAGGAGACCGCCTTTCCGAAGCGTGCTTGCGCTGCAGCCGAGTGCGGTAGTGAAACACCTGCCGCACCATATGCGCGCATTGTTAAACCAGAACAATCCCATGTGGTTAATCCAGCGGCACCAAAGACGTAGCGATCGCCAATCTGCTTAAGGGCATACTTAAGCGCAATGCCGGCGCGGCCAGAAACGCCACTTGCACTCTTTGCCGCCACTAGCGAGGATGCTTGATCTGCTTTTTCCCTAGCTGCTGCGAGTTTTGCTAACCGTTCGCGATCGACTTTCTTTAATTTCGACAAAATCAATTGGGCTTCTTTTAACTTTGCTTGCGCAAGTGCGGATTGAGCTACAAATTTCTTTTGTGCCGCAGTTACGAGGGCGACCTTGTCATTGACGACCATTGTGGTCGCGTTCAAACGTTGCTGAGCAACCTTATATTTTCGTAACTGAGTTGATTTGCCACGAGTAACTGACTCCAAAACTCCCGCGGATGATAAATAAAGCGTTGGATCGCTCGAAAATAGAAGTTGTAATCCTTGACTTAAACTTCCAGCTTTGTATTGTTCGACGGCGATTGAACCTAGAGTTTTTTGTAGTGCCGACACAGTTGCGCCTTGAACTTGGGCTTGTGCCTTTATTCCATTTAAAGTCTTCGTTAACAACCCTAAAGAGACTTTGGCCTCTTGGGCCCCTTCGGCGGCCGTTGTTGCATCTACTTGCAAAGCCAAGACTTTGGCTTGAACTTGAGCCAATGATTGAGCCGCTTGAGCCACGGTCGAGGCTGACAAGAGCCCAAGCACTGCCGCTAAAGAAAGCGTCAGTCCGGCACGTTTGAGAGACGACATGACCCACAGGCTAACTACCTTTAGGAGGTGGACTCAACTCCTAAA
This sequence comes from uncultured Actinomycetes bacterium, assembly GCA_903832395.1. Lineage (GTDB taxonomy): Bacteria > Actinomycetota > Actinomycetes > Nanopelagicales > Nanopelagicaceae > Planktophila. The sequence continues at coordinate 4,601 of CAILBF010000090.1, forward strand.
GGCTAAAAGAGCCTGTGAAATCGCCTTGAAACTGGGATGCTTGCCGCATGAGCACCGCGGCCAGCCTAGTTGTGGGCTCTGATGGATCAACTAGCAAAGGTGGAACCTCACAGGGCGTTAGCTCCTCGGCAGATCGATCAATTTTCCTACAACGGCGAGCTTTGGCCGATGTCATCATTATTGGCGGAAACACTGCGCGCACCGAACCGTATGCAGTTACCCCCGTTCCGCTTGTTGTAATTTCGCGATCGATGACAAATCCGCTTGTCAAAAACCCCAAAGCGCATACTTGGAACACAACACCGGCAGATGCCATTTCACGCGCTCGCGAAGGTTTTGGCCCAAATATTTTGATTGAAGCTGGACCTTCGCTTATTGTGGAACTTCTTAACGACAAACTAATCGATGATTTGTACCTCAGCGTTACACCCGAGATTAATGGCGATAATCCGATTGATTGGAGAGCGCTTCTTTTATTTTTCCCCTACTCGCAAAAGAGCGAAGTTGAGGGAACAGTGTTCTTCCATGCCCACCGCTAGAAAGCTGAGATTAAAGCCACTCCGCTAACAGCTAAAACAACTCCGACATATTGAATTTTATATAGTCGTTCATGTAGGAGCTTAAAAGCTAATACCGCAGTAGCGATTGGATACATCGAACCAAGAACCATCGCAACCGGAACTGATCCTCTAGCGCAAGCGATACCCAATAATAGATTTGCCGAAAAATCTGCTACTCCCATAAAGATTAAGCCGGAATACTCTTTTCTTTCAAAGCCACCGATACTTCTAGCACGAATTGCTATTGCGATCGTTACGATAAAAGTCGCTGCACGCATGGTCACCATAGTCATGAGTGGATTGGACTTCGATCCAATCGAGATAAAGGTCAGCGCTGCGCCAAAACTACAAGCGGCACATAAAGCCAACAAAAGTGGGCGAAAAGGCAGGCCATTAGAAAACTCCGGACCACTGGCGCAAAAAATGCCGGTGAGTGCCAGAACGATGCCGATAGATGTTACGAGCGAGAGCGAAGCGCCATGCAGTAATGAATAACCGAGTGGGACTACCGCACTCATTGCACTGATCGGTGAGACAACTCCCATGCTTCCTGATGCCAGGCCCGCATACAAACACATCAGACCCAAATAACCAATAAGTCCAGCACCAATTCCCGAAATAAAATAACCGTGTGTACTCAATGTTGGTGCATGCCAACCGCTTGTAACAACGATTACGCTAATTCCAAACATAAGTCCAACAACTTGAGAGAAACCTAGAACGGCAATCGGTCGATGATTCTTACTCAATCGCCCACCCTCAAAGTCAGCACTCCCCCATAACGCACTAGAAATGAGTGCTATGAGGGATACCATGCGTGCAAGGCTACCGCCCCGCCTCCCGAGAATTTCCATTTCAATTATTACGCTACGGGTATGGACGCCGGCGCTTTTG
>CAILBF010000091.1 GCA_903832395.1 uncultured Actinomycetes bacterium
GCGATTGCATAAGCAACAACCAAAGGAGGTGAGGCCAAGTAATTCATCTTTACATCTGGACTGATACGTCCCTCAAAGTTTCGATTGCCTGAAAGCACTGCAGTAACAGCTAAATCGCCGTCATTGACGGCTTTGCTAATCGCAATTGGCAGTGGTCCTGAGTTACCGATACATGTAACACAGCCGTAACCAACTAAGTGGAAACCTAGCGCCTGCATGTACTGCGTTAAATCTGCGCGATCATAATAATCAGTGACAACTTTTGATCCCGGCGCGAGCGTGGTCTTGACCCACGGCTTTGATTTCAGGCCCTTTTCGACGGCTTTTTTAGCAAGTAAAGCTGCACCAATCATGACCGAAGGGTTAGAAGTATTTGTGCACGAAGTAATCGAGGCAATAACAACGTCACCATTTTTAATTCGAGTATCCCCTGCAGCAACTTCACCATGGGTGGTCTTCTCTGAAAAATAAGTTGGAAGAACTTTTGAAAATGCATCCTTGGAATCTGAGAGCGAGATGCGATCTTGGGGACGTTTAGGTCCAGAGATTGAAGGTACAACCGTAGATAAATCGAGTTCGACTATTTGTGAGAAGCGTGGCGCACTAGATGGATCGTGCCATAAGCCTTGGGTCTTGGCGTATTTCTCTACTAACGCAACTTGGTCATCACTTCGACCAGTTAAGCGTAGATAGCGAAGCGTCTCCTCGTCGATTGGGAAAATCGCGCACGTTGATCCATATTCTGGACTCATATTTCCGATTGTTGTGCGATTGGCCATTGGTACGGAAACGACTCCTGGACCAAAGAACTCAACAAATTTTCCTACAACGCCAACCTTGCGCAAAATTTGCGTAATTGTTAGCGCCATATCGGTTGCCGTGGTGCCCAGTGGAAGTTGACCAGTGAGCTTAAATCCTACGACTCGAGGAATTAACATCGAGACGGGTTGACCTAAGAGAGCGGCTTCGGCCTCAATTCCGCCAACGCCCCAACCCAACACGCCAAGACCGTTAACCATCGTCGTATGTGAATCGGTGCCAACAACAGTGTCTGGATATGCACGGACAACGCCTTCAACTTCACGTGTCATTACGACGCGCGCCAGAAATTCAATATTTACTTGGTGCACAATTCCAGTTCCCGGTGGAACAACTTTGAACTCATCGAATGCGCTTTGTCCCCAGCGCAAGAATCGATAGCGCTCTTGATTGCGCTCATATTCGATATCGGTATTCTTTTCAAAAGAATCTTTAGTTCCAAAAACATCGGCGATAACTGAGTGATCGATTACAAGCTCTGCAGGTGCCAGCGGATTAACCTTTGATGCATCTCCCCCAAGTTCAACGATGGCCTCGCGCATCGTTGCAAGATCCACGACACATGGAACTCCAGTGAAATCCTGCATAACTACGCGTCCAGGCGTGAACTGGATTTCGGTGTCGGGCTCAATGCTTGGATCCCAATTGGCAAGAGAGGTGATGTGTGATGCCGTGATGTTGGCACCATCTTCGGTACGCAAAAGGTTTTCTAAGAGAATCTTTAAAGAGAATGGAAGGCTTTGAGCGCCTTCAATCGAGGAGATATCAAATATCTCAAAACTCTTACCCGCAACCTCTAAATTTTTCTTTGCGTTGAAAGAGTTTTTGCTCATTATCTACCTCTCTAATACTGGTTAATAGAGTGCAATAATACTCAAACGGGCAGGTACAGCGCAACACACTCGACGTGATGTGTCATTGGAAAGAGATCAAAAGCCCTTATTTTTACGAGTGAATAGCCCAACTCTAAAAAGTAACCAGTATCACGCGCGAGAGCGGCCGGGTCGCACGCAACATATACAACTGCGCGAGGTTTTAATCGCACTATCTCTACCACAACGTTTCTACTCGCACCTTCGCGTGGTGGATCTAGTACAACGACATCGGCACTAGAGATTCGTGGAAGAAGTTTCGCAACATCACCCGTCGCTACCTTCACATTTGGGTTTTCACTAAAATTTCGGGCGGCATCGGCAGTGGCGCTCTTGCTCCCCTCAATTAAATCGATACTTCCATCGGCACCAACAACATCTACCATCACCGAAGTAAAAAGACCTACGCCACCATAGAGATCCAAAACATGATCGCCCGACTTTAGTTGTGCAAACTCTAAAACTACTTGGGTAAGTACTTGTGGTGCATCGACATGACTTTGCCAAAATGAGTTACTGCTGACCTCTAGAACTTTTCCTGCGACCTTCTCATGTAAAATTTGGTTGCCTTCTGTGAGTCTGGCTTTGCCTTCACCCCGTGTAGGTGCCAGTGCAATATTTCGCTCGGATGTATTGGATACCGCAATTTCGACTCGTACATCGCCTTTCCAATTCCGTTCCGCAAGCTCTGGCATATCCATACTTTCAACACTGATCATGCAATTATTAATCGGAACAACCGTATGGCTACGTGCTGCGTAGAATCCGAGTTTTCCATTGTGCGAGGTAGTAGCAATAGAGCGCGTTCGCCAGTGAAGAGGTTGAGATACTTCCTCGACCTGCACATCCACCTCCTTTTTAGTAATCCTTGCGAATTGCTCCGCGATTACTTCGGCTTTGAGTGCGCGCTGGCGAGATAGTGAAATATGTTGGAAGTCGCAGCCACCGCAGCCTCCTGGATGCGCAAATGCACACGGCGGCGATACGCGATCAGGTGATGGCACAAGGGTTTCGACAACATCGCCACGATTAAAGCTCGATCCAGTTGAAGTAATCACGATTCGAGCACGTTCCCCAGGAATGGCGTGACGGACGAAAAATACTGCGCCTTCGTGACGAGCTATGAAATGGCCGCCATGTGCAGGTTTTTCGATATCTGCCTCGAATATATCCCCGACTGACCAGCGCCCTGATTTAGTTGATGCCATGGATGTAAGTTTATGGGTGTAAGTTAATGCATATGCACGTAGTCATCATGGGTTGCGGTCGAGTCGGGTCTTCATTAGCGACCGAACTTGAGGCCGCTGGGCATTCTGTAGCAATCATCGACCAATCACGTGAGGCCTTCAGACGATTGGGTCCAGATTTTAAAGGAACCACCGTCACGGGGGTTGGCTTTGATCGCGATATTTTACGCGAAGCTGGAATCGAGCGCGCTGATGCTTTTGCTGCAGTTAGCAATGGCGATAACTCCAATATCTTAGCGGCACGGGTAGCTGGTGAAACTTTCGGTGTAAAGAATGTTGTTGCCAGAATTTATGATCCAGGTCGAGCTGAAATCTATCAGCGCCTTGGAATTCCAACGGTTGCAACAGTTCTGTGGGCAATGGATCAAATCCTTCGCCGCATACTTCCCGAAGGTTCGCGTTCAGAATGGCGTGATGCCAATGCAACAGTCTCCCTGTGCGAGATGCATATGCATAATGATTGGTACGGCCGACAAATTTTGCTCATCGATGAATTAACATCTGCTCGAGTAGCCTTTATCACGCGCCTTGGCGCTGGAATGATTCCAAATGAACATACAGTTTTGCAACAAGGTGATCTAGTCCATGTCATGGTCGCCGATGACCAGACTGCAATTGTTGAAAGAATTCTTGCGAATTCACCAGAAGGCGGGCGCTAATGAGAATTGCAATTGCTGGAGCTGGAAATGTCGGACGTGCTATTGCCCGCGAACTTCTTGATAACGGCCACCAAGTCTTGCTCATCGATAAAGATCCAAAGGCGCTCAAGCTCGAAAGCGTGCCTGATGCAGAGTGGTTGATGGCCGATGCATGTGAAATCGCATCCTTGGATAAGGCACATCTAAAAAACTGTCAGGTTCTAGTTGCCGCCACCGGCGATGACAAAGCCAACCTGGTTACATCACTCCTCGGTAAGACCGAGTACGGCGTTCCACGCGTTGTTGCACGCATTAATCACCCGAAGAATGAATGGCTATTTGACTCATCATGGGGAGTCGATGTCGCTGTATCTACTCCGCGCATCATCTCAGCCCTTGTTGAAGAGGCCGTTAGCGTCGGCGATGTTGTACGACTTTTCTCATTTAAAAAAGGTGAAGCGAATTTAGTTGAGCTTACTTTGCCGGATAGTTCGGCCTGCGTTGGTAAAACAGTCGAGGAGATTGATTTACCCGAGGACGTGGCGCTTGCAGCAATAGTGCGCGATGGTCGAGTAATTACGGGCAAGGCTCATGAAGTATTTGCCGCCGGTGATGAACTCTTGTTTGTTGCATCAGCCAGTGCTGAAGCAAAGATTAAAGCCTGCTTTATCGCTTAACCCAGCGTTTTA
>CAILBF010000092.1 GCA_903832395.1 uncultured Actinomycetes bacterium
AATAGTTACTGAAACTTCAGCGCGACCAAGTGGTGCACGCCCCGATGTTCCTGCAAAAATTACATCTTCCATCTTTCCGCCGCGAAGAGATTTTGCGCCTTGCTCACCCATAACCCAGGTAAGGGCATCAACAACATTGCTCTTGCCTGAACCGTTGGGACCGACCACGCATGTAATTCCTGGTTCCAGGCGCAGCGTTGTGGCGGAGGCAAAGGACTTAAATCCCTTGAGCGTCATACTCTTCAAATACACGCGGCAAACCTATCGCTTTACGCGTGAACTTTTGTTATTCAACGCGAGCGCGTTAACCCTCTACTTCTACTTCAGTCTCTGACTTCAAGCGTTCGTATGCAGTGCGTGCAGCAACTTGTTCTGCTTCGCGCTTACTTTTTCCAGTTCCTTCACTTAGCGCAACTCCAGCGAGCATTGCATGCGCCATGAAATTCTTGTCGTGATCTGGGCCCTCTTCGGTTACGACATATTCAGGTACGCCTCGACCTAGTGATGCCGCTAATTCTTGTAATGCAGTTTTTCCATCGAGTCCGGCACCACGAGCAAGTGCGTTCTCCATTGTCGAACGTATCAATACACGTACAACTGCTGTGCATTTTTCAAAACCAGAATGCAAATAGATAGCACCAATAAGGGCCTCTAGTGCATCTGCTAACAAAGAATTCTTATCGCGACCGCCGGTTACTTCTTCACCTTTACCAAGTCGGATGTATTGACCAAGTTCAAGTTCACGGGCGATATCTGCAAGTGCGCGCATATTTACAATTCCAGAACGCAATGGTGATAGACGACTTTCATCTAAATCTGGATAGCGAAGATATAAATCTTCCGTAACTATGAGACCTAAAACTGAATCGCCAAGAAACTCTAAACGTTCATTAGTTTCTTTCGCACCGGTTTCATAAGCATATGAACGATGCGTAAATGCCAGCTCCAGCAATGCAGGATCAATATCAATCCCTAAACGCTGCGTTAGCACCGAACTCAGATCAGACCTCTAGTACCTGGCGACGGTTATATGTACCGCAGGTTGGGCATGCTGTGTGTTGCAATTTTGGTTGCTGGCATTGTGGGCAAGCAGCAAGTGCTGCAGCAGTGGTTTTCCACTGGCTTCGACGTGAGCGCGTCTTAGAACGCGACATTTTTCGCTTTGGTACTGGCACTTTTCTAACCTCGTCTTTCAATTCGCAGCGATGGCTGCAGGCGGTAAGTATCTCTCAAAAGGGCTAAATCTTGAAATCGTCTCCCGAGAGAGGCTCAGGATCTAGCGCGAGAGCCGCCAATCCCTTCCATCTCGCATCAATAACCTCATGCAGATGATCGGGCTCTAATTCGGCCCACTTGCCGCCACATTCGGGACATAGGCCCGGGCAATCATCGCGACATAGTGGATTGATAGGAAGAGATAAAACAATTGCATCGCGAATTGGTGTTTCCAAATCGATGTAATCACCTTCCATCTCAAGTTCATCATCATTATCCAAATCATCAATATCTGAATCGAGTCTTTTGCCACTCTTATTGCGACGCCCGCCCTTATCGTGAGTTGGCGCATAGCGATATAACTCTTGAATCGTGCGATCAATGTCGAGTTCAACGCTGTCTAAACAGCGCGTACATTCACCGACCGCTGTGGCATAAATTTGTGCGCTCACTAAGACGCCTTCTGTGACAGATTCGAGTCGCATATCTACTTCGATTGTTGCGCCAATCGGCACAGCGATGAGTGGAATTCCCACCGACTCTTCTAAAACTAAATCAAGCTCATACTCTCTCATCTCGCCAGCGCGGCGAGGCAACTCATAGGTATTGAACTTATAAATCTCCGATGGACGTGGCATGGCTATATGAATTAATGATCTTCGGCTAATTGAGCAAGTACATCTTTATCATCTGCACCAGCTAAGCGTTCACGACCTCGAGCAACAGCATCCATAGTTTTATTCAAAATTACTTCTAGGGTTGCTAATCGGCTATCAATATATTCTTCAACTTGGATTCGCTCTTCTTCTGCCACATCACGGGCATCATCAAGAATTTTCTTTGCTTCATCGCGCGCGGCTTGAACGATAGAAGTCTGTTCCACCATTCGTGCA
>CAILBF010000093.1 GCA_903832395.1 uncultured Actinomycetes bacterium
GTCGATCGCTTTATCGTAATCGCCCTCTGCTTCATCAAGTGCTTTTTTGCAATCAAGCATTCCTGCAGCAGTTGCTTCACGAAGTCTCTTTACATCGGCAGCTGTATATGCAGCCATATTAATTATTCTCCTTCTACTGGTGCAGGTGTCTCAACCACTGCATCTGCAGTCGCTTCTTGAGCTGGAACCTCGGACGAAGCAACGTTACTTGTTGGTTCGGACGAAGCAGCGATCTCTTTTTCCCAGTCAGCCATTGGCTCGCCCGCAGCAACTTCTGCTGGAGCATCAGACTTTGTCTCTTCCTTAACTACTGCAGAGCGTGCGGCAAGGCCGGCAACGATTGCATCAGTGATAACGCGAGTAAGCAGACCAATTGAACGGATTGCATCATCGTTACCTGGAATCTTGTAATCAACTTCATCTGGATCGCAGTTTGTATCCAAGATTGCAATAACTGGGATGCCAAGCTTCTTAGCTTCAGCAACAGCTAAGTGCTCTTTCTTTGTATCGACAACCCAAATTGCTGAAGGCAACTTAGTCATGTGGCGGATACCGTCAAGGTTCTTAAAAAGTTTTTCGCGTTCACGGCGAAGCATCAAAAGCTCCTTCTTAGTAAGAAGAAGATCGTTTGTGTTCTCAAGAGCCTCAAGCTCCTTAAGGCGCTGAATACGCTTGTACACAGTTGGGAAGTTAGTAAGCATTCCACCTAACCAGCGCTCAGTGACGGTTGGCATTCCAACTCGTGCAGCCTGTTGCATGATCGGTTCATGTGCTTGCTTCTTTGTTCCAACAAAAAGAATGTGACCGCCCTTAGCGACCGTATCCTTTACAAACTCATATGCACTATCAATGAGTGCAAGTGATTGTTGAATGTCGATGATGTAGATGCCATTGCGCTCAGTGAAAATAAAACGCTTCATCTTTGGATTCCATCGACGAGTCTGGTGTCCGAAGTGGACTCCGCTGTCGAGAAGTTCTCGCATTGTTACAACTGCCATGGCAGGTTTACTCCTTCATAGGTTTAATGCGCATGCGCAAAAACCAGCTCGGTTGTGGCCTAACGTTTGTTAGGCCCGTCGCACTGAGAGTCATCGACCGAATAAACGGACCGAGATGATTCACCTGGTTTTAAGGCCAAGGCAGTGCTGAGATGTCACCACAATTTCTTGCGGTGCAGGGCAAATTCTATAGGTAGTCGTGGGGCAGGAATTACCGCCCGATTAAGCGCAAAAGCCCCCATGAGGTGATCCGCAGAATGGCTTCGAGGGCGATCGAGAAGGACATTTTGCTCCGTCCCATGACCCGCTCTATAAAAGTAATGGGAATCTCGCCAATCGTTGCCCCGCAGGAAATCGCCCGACGGGTCATCTCAATTTGAAAACAGTAGCCCTCACTTTTAATCGTAGAAACATCCATTTTCTTTAGCAGATCTGCATCGTAGATTCGAAAACCCGAGGTGGCATCCTTAATGCCTAGGGATAGCAAGGTGTTCGCGTAGGCGTCGGCACCTCTGGATAGGTATTCGCGAAACTTGCTCCAGTTTTCAATTGCCCCATCGGCAACCCAGCGCGAACCAATCAAAAGTTCGCTAGTGCCAATCCAATCCATCATTGTTACTAAATCGCCCACCTGGTGGGATCCATCGGCATCCATTTGAATAACGTGCAAATAATCGCGGGATAGCGCCAGAGCAAATCCCGCTCGATATGCACTCCCGAGTCCCAATTTGCCAGTGCGAGAGTGCACTTCTATGCCCCGAGCTCTGCAGAAATCGGCCGTGCCATCGGGTGAGCCATCATCGATTACTAAAACATCGACGGGCAAAGCTTTGAGTGAATCAAGGAGTGTGCCAATACTTTCAATCTCGTTATATGTTGGAATAACTACTATCGATGTATTCATGCTCGGGGGTGCGCAGCTTTAAATACTTTTTGCAAACGCTGCGGTGATACATGGGTATAAATCTGCGTTGTTGCTAGCGATGCATGCCCCAAAATCTCCTGAACAGTTCGCAAATCCGCCCCGCCCTCTAATAAATGTGTTGCTGCCGAATGTCGCAATGCATGTGGCCCCATTCGCTCGATTCCCTCAATTGCAGACAACGCCTCATATACAACCGTGCGCACTGCTCGTTGATCAATTCTCTTTCCTCGGGCGCCTAAGAAGACTGCCGATCCAGATTCTTTTATTACTAAAGCTTCGCGTCCATCCTTGAGCCAAATCTCCAAAGCTTTTATCGCTGGCTTTCCTACTGGAATCATTCGCTCTTTATTTCCCTTGCCAAGCACTCGAATCGTGTTACGACTGTAATCGATATCGCCGAGATCTAAGCCACATAGCTCGGCAACGCGAGCACCGGTTGCATACAACATCTCTACCATCGCAACATCGCGCAGAGATATAGGAGTTTCCTCCTCGGCCGCCCTCGTCGCAATTGAATCCATTGCTAACTTTGCCTCATTAATATCTAAAACTGCGGGTAACGTGCGATGCCCTTTAGGAGTTGCAAGGGTTGCTCCAACATCTTTACTGGTGTAATTATTTTTCAACGCCCACTTTGTAAATAATCGAACTGAAACGGCACGACGAGCAATTGTTGTGCGCGCTCCCCCTTTGACCCCTTGATTAGCTAGCCACGATCGCAAGTGTGTTAACTCGAGTGCAGCAATATCGCTCATGCCAAGTTTTTCTAGGTGTTCTAGCAATGACGTTAGATCGCCCATATATGCCCGAACTGTATGAACTGAGAGATCACGTTCAACTTCTAAATGGCGCCGAAAAGCAAGTAGCAGCTTTTCAAATTGGCCATTCACAGATGAAACTTTACTCGGGTTTGCGCCCTTGACGTAGAAGGCCGAAGGTTAAAGCATCCTCGAGCGCCATGGCAGATGCGGCAATAACATTCTCATGAACACCAACAGTGCTCCATTCGCCCTTGCCATCACTTGTTTCAACTAGTACTCGAGTGATTGCGCCAGTGCCTAGGCGGCCCTCAAGAATGCGCACCTTGTAATCGGTAAGTTCGAGAACATCTAGCTCGGGATATAACTGCGCTAGCCCAGTACGAAGTGCGTTATCAAAAGCGTTAACTGGACCGTTACCTGTTCCGCTGCAGATAATCTTTCCACCCTTTGCGGTCACTGTGACTTCGGCCTTAGTTAAAATACTTTGATCTTCGGCCCGCTCAACAGTTGTTAACCAATGTTCGATAGTGAAGAAAGATGGACGCTTGCCATTCATCTCTTCATGCACAAGAAGTTCAAATGAGGCATCAGCGGCCTCGAAAGTGAAGCCGCGAGACTCCATATCTTTTACGCGAGCGACAATGCGACCGATAAGTTCTTTATCTCCGCCAAGGTCAACACCGAGCTCTTGTGACTTTAATTCAATCGA
>CAILBF010000094.1 GCA_903832395.1 uncultured Actinomycetes bacterium
AATTCCACTCAAAGTTCGGCATGCAGTTCTCGCCGCAGAAGATCGCGGCTTTTACTCCAACCGCGCATTTAGCGTTACAGGTATTGCGCGTGCGCTTCTAAATAACTTAAAGGGTGGAGCTCTGCAAGGTGGCTCAACCATCACGCAGCAATATGCAAAGACGGCATTTCTAACACCTAGCCGCACGATTCAGCGCAAAATTAAAGAGCTCGTTATTTCAGTAAAATTAGAGAACCAGTTATCCAAAGATCAAATTTTGGAAAGCTATTTGAACACTATTTACTTTGGACGCGGCTCTTACGGCGTAATGACTGCAGCTCAACAGTATTTCAATCGCAATGTGGACCAACTTACAAATGCCCAAGCCGCAGTAATTGCCTCGATTTTGCGCGCCCCTGGTTTTTATGATCCGGCGATAAGCAAAGCCAATGAAACGCGTCTCCGGGCCCGATTTGAATATGTTAAGAAGGGCATGCTTGATGCTGGATGGTTGACTAAAAAAGAAGCGGCAAACATGAAGTTCCCAACAATTGCACCGCGCGCAACATCTGGCGAGTTAAGCGGACCGAAGGGTCACGTCATCGAGGCAGTTCGCAAAGAGTTAGCCACTCTAGGTTTTAGCCAAGATCAATTATTAGTCGGTGGCCTAGTTATTAAAACAACCCTTGATCAACAAGCCCAACAATCGGCAGTGGATGCCGTCAATAAGTTATACCCAACTAAGGCGCCTGCTAATTTGCACGTAGGTCTTGTCGCCATTCGTCCTGGAACTGGGGAAATTGTTGCTTTATACGGTGGCAGAGATTACTTAGTACGACAATTAAGCGATGCAACACAATCCATTGCACTAGCCGGCTCTACTTTTAAACCTTTCGCACTTGTCGCTGCCCTTGAACAAGGCATCCCACTTACTTCGATGTGGAACGGTGATTCACCGCAAGTATTTGATGATGCGGGAAAGCCATACTTAGTTTCAAACTATGGCGATGAGGGGTGGGGCCAGATCGATCTACTCACCGCAACTAAGCACTCGGTTAACACCGTCTTCGTTCCCTTGGGCATCAAAGTTGGACCAACTGCAGTTGTAGATGTTGCAAGGCGAGCTGGTATTCCAGATTCTGTGGCGATGATGCCAACGCCTTCGGTTGTTTTAGGCGTCGCGAGTCCACACGTCATTGACGTTGCAAATGCTTATGCAACTTTCGCTGCGCAAGGCATTAAGGCAAAACCATTTTTAGTTGCTCAAGTAATGGGTCCTAATAAAGGTGTGTTGTATCAAGCCAAACCTGTCACGCAGGAGGTGTTCTCCAAAGAAGTTATGGCTGATTTAACGTATGCCCTCAAAGGTGTTGTAAACGGTGGAACTGGCGCAGCAGCGCTCGCGCTCGGTCGTCCAGCTGCAGGTAAAACGGGCACGTCGGAATCAAATGCATCGGCCTGGTTCAGTGCCTACACACCACAACTAGCAGCATCTGTTGCGCTCTTTCGTGACAGTGCATCGCAATCCCTTAATGGAATTGGTGGATTAAATTCAGTAACTGGTGGAACTTTCCCCGCAAAAATCTGGACAGCATTTATGAAGGGCGCGCTCAAGGGCCAACCAATCGTAGATTTCCCAGCGCCAACAAACATCGGTGGCCTTGATCCTATTGTTATGACCTCAGGCGGCGTACAAATCCGTAAACCATAATGGCGCTGCGTTTTAAAGCAGTTCTCGCTCTTGCAGTTCTTGCCTCCTTAATTTCTTTTGCTAAGTTTTCCCACTGCGAAGGTACGACGTGGGCCACTCCAGATCAGTACATTCACGCGTGTTATAGCGACTTACCATCGCTCTATGGCGAACGCGGATTAGATAGACATCAATGGCCTTACTCCAGTAAAACAAACGCGGTTGAATATCCAGTTGTAACTGGGATGGTTATGTATGCGACCGCTGGGCTCATTGATTCACCTATCGCTTACTTCAACCTTAATGCCATCTTTTTAGCGCTGCTATTTATTGGTATAGTTCTATTAGTAAGAAAAATAAAACCTGAATTTGGTTATCTACTTCCCGTTGCCCCAGCAATGATCGCATCGCTTTATATCAACTGGGACTTGTGGGCGATTGTCACAATGATGCTCGCAATTTATTGGTTCGACCGCAAGGCATATTTATATAGCGCTCTATCTATGGGAATCTCAATCTCAACGAAATTCCTACCCGTATTTTTATTATTGCCCATTGCTTTTATTCTATGGCGACACAATCGAATCAAAGAATTAATTAAATACTTCGCGACCACAATCCTAATTTGGTTGGCCATAAATCTTCCATTTGCGCTAACCACTCCAACCGGTTGGTGGCGTTTCTATAAACTCAATTTAGATCGTGGTGCTGATTGGGGTTCACTGTGGTTGGCATTCAGCCAACTTGGTCTAGGACTGACTAACTTAAATTATTTATCAGTGCTTCTATTGTTGATTGGTTTGACCGCGATTTCAGTTTTCCTCTTTGAAATAAGGACCACGCCAACGCTGGCCTCAATTGCATTCATCGTGCTTGCGACCGTAATGGTTGCGAGCAAGGTGTACTCGCCGCAATATGTTCTTTGGTTAACACCACTTGCAGTTATTGCCCTGACTAGCGCCAAAGATCTCCCGGCCTTTTGGATGTGGCAAGGTGGTGAAATTATTTATCACATCGCAATCTGGCAACACCTTGCCCTAGTTACAAAGGCGCACTTCGGCCTGCCCGCCGGG
>CAILBF010000095.1 GCA_903832395.1 uncultured Actinomycetes bacterium
ACCAAATGCCGTATTTGTTGGCTATCAAAGCGGTGAGCAACTGGCCCGTTATTACGCATCGCTGGATATCTTTGTACATACCGGTAAGCATGAGACTTTCTGCCAATCGATTCAGGAGGCGCTTGCTTCGGGTGTTCCAGTAATTGCTCCCAACACGGGTGGTCCAACGGATTTAGTTAATCATGGATGGACCGGCTACTTAATCGATACTGCCAACTCTTTAGCATTGAGCAAGAGCGTGACAGAGATTCTCAATAACCCAGATCATCATTTCATGCGCATTCGTGCTAGAGAGTCGGTCATCGATCGCACATGGAATTTAGTAAACCGCCAACTTATCGGCCACTACCAAGAACTAATTTCCGACCGTGTACTCACAATCGAGGGAGAAAAGGTCGCATGAAAATCGTACATATCGCTAACTTTTACGGCCCCAAATCTGGTGGGATCCGTACAACGCTGCACGAGCTCGGCGCTGGATACATCGCCAAAGGCCATGAGTTTACTTATATCGTTCCAGGTACCGGTTTGTTCTGCGAAGAGACTCCCGATGGCCGCAAAATAACCGTCCCATCTTTTGAACTTCCATTCAGCGGTGGATATCGCATCATCCGAAACAACAGTCAAATCAAACGATTACTCATCACTCTAATGCCTGATGTCTTAGAGATCTCTGACAGGTTCACTCTCTCAGGTATCGGCAAGTGGGCCGGTCAGCGTAAGATCAAAACGGCAGTCTTTAGTCATGAAACGCTAGTCGGTTTAGCGGCGCATTACTTTCCATTTCCCCTTACTTCCCTTATTGACTGGCACAACCGGCGATTAGCGAAGCGTTTCGACATCGTCATTGCCACGACTGCATTTGCAGCTCGCGAATTTGAAAAGTTGGAGATCACTAATTTAGTGCGAGTGCCATTGGGAGTTAATCTTGAAACTTTTAGCCCGTTCAAACGCGATGAGGCTTTAAGAAGTGTGTTGCTCAAAGGTGGCCAGACTCTACTCGTGCATTGTGGCCGCCTCTCGCGAGAGAAGAATCCAGCACGCTCCATTGAGACATTAGAGATTCTTCTTCAACGCGGGGTCAACGCCCGTTTAATCTATGTCGGAATCGGTCCACTCTTTAAAAAACTGCGAGAGCGTTCTAAAGATTTGCCGGTCACTTTCCTTGGCTATATCGCCGACCGTGACAAAGTTTCACAGATACTTGCATCGGCCGATGTTTCATTAGCACCCGGCCCAATTGAGACCTTCTGTCTTGCAGCATTGGAATCACTTGCCTCAGGCACTCCGGTAGTTGCATCAAATACAAGTGCTGTCGGTGAATACCTGCTCTTAGATGCAATTGAGCCCGTTGGCGCAATTGCCAATAACAATCCGAAGTCTTTTGCCGATGCGATTGAGTCGGTCATTGAGATGAGAAAGAATAATCGAGGTTTGGCATCTGCATGCCAGCACCAAGCTGAAAACTTTCCCTGGAGCTCAACGATCTCTCTAATGCTTACTTTGCACGGTGATTCCTTTCAAGGCTCAACTAAGCGATTGCGAGTGGCATAAATGAGAGTCGCTACCTTTGTAATTCTCGGAGATAGCGCTGCGGCTGGAACGGGAGATGCCGATAAGAATGGCGCCCTACGCGGTTGGTCTTACTACTTAGCTAAGCATTTTAATGAGCCGCTTATCTATGCCAATCTCTCACGGCCAGGTGCTCAATCGACAGAGGTCTTAGTTGACCAACTTCCAAAGGCGCTAAATCTTGAGCCGACACTGACTGCAGTTATTGTTGGCGGAAATGATGCTTTACGAAATGGCTTTAGCCCCGATGTGTTGCGCCAGAATCTTCGCCATACTTTGAAAGCTTTGCGTGAATGTGGTTCAGAGATAATGCTCCTGCAACTTCATGAGCCAACAAAGATCGCTCCCTTACCAAAAACATTAGGGGTTGTTCTTAACCGACGAATAGAATCGGTCAACACCGTTGTGCGTGCGGTCGGTGCCGAGTTTGGCGCACATGTTTTAGCGGTGCGAGATATCCCTGACATCTACGATAGAAAACGTTGGCACGTTGATCGCATGCATCCTTCAAAGTTTGGTCATCAGATTCTGGCGCAGAATTTCCGAGATCTACTCACACCCCGATGGGATATCTCAGCCGTTACCATTGATCCAGTTACTGAACGTGCTCGTAAGGATTCACTTCTTTGGATGCTCAGACATGCAACTCCATGGTTTATCAAGCGGAGCGTCGATTTATTGCCTGCTGCACTTCTTCTCGTTTTGGGCGAGTATTGTCGGATTTTGACTAAGCGTGAAAGGAATACGCAGGCAGTCTTATATTTTCCTGAGTTCGTCAATTATCGCGAGGCGGGGATTGCACAGGTTCTAGAGGAGCGAGTGTCGTAATTAGTAATTAATTCGCTAAACAGGGCAGAATTGCCAGGTGCTTCCTGCAGATCCCAGAACCCTTGGCGCCACCGTTACCGATGGCGGAACAAACTTTGCCGTCTGGTCCAACGCCGCCGATGCAGTTGAGCTATGCCTATTTAATGAGGTCAACGGAGCGTTAGTTGAAACCCGCTTTGCTATGTCGCATCGAAATGGACCGATTTGGCATGGATATTTAGCCGGGGTCAGGCCAGGCCAGCGTTATGGATATCGGGTCTATGGCCCATGGTCACCTGAACATGGTGTTCGATTTAACGATGCCAAACTATTAATCGATCCATATACGCATTTATTGGTCGGTGACCTCTCTTATGTTGCCGAGATTTACGGTCATGTTGCAATTGATGGAACGGGTGCTGGTGATCTCTCTTTGCGCGATGATCGCGACAGCGCAGGCTTTACTCCTTACTCCGTTGTAACCGATCACAGAGTGCGCGAAGTGCATCGACCGCTAATCCCATGGGCAAAGACCGTTATTTATGAGGCACACGTCCAGGGATTAACAGCAAAGAATTTAGCAATAGCCGAACATGAACGCGGCACGTACAAGGCGTTAGGTCATGCGAGCACTATCGCCCATTTGAAATCATTAGGCGTTACAGCTTTGGAGCTTTTGCCTATCGCTACTTCATTAACTGAACCGGCGATATATGCACGAGGGAGGAAGAACTATTGGGGTTATAACTCAATCGCCTTTAGTGCGCCTCATTCAGCGTATGCATCAAGTGATGACCCGATTACTGAACTGCAATGGTCGATAGATCAATTACATAACGCTGGCATCGAGGTGATTCTAGATGTTGTCTATAACCACACTGCCGAGGGTGGAGTTGGTGGACCAACATTGTCATACAAAGGTATCGATAATAAGGCTTACTATCGCCATGACGGTCGAGGTAACTATGTCGATGTGACAGGTTGCGGAAATACTTTTGCGGCAAGTAATCCTCACTCGGTACGCCACATTATTGATTCGCTGCGATGGTGGACTGAAGTTATAGGCGTTGATGGCTTTCGATTCGATTTAGCAACCGCCCTGTACACAAGTCAAAGCGCCTTTAATTCCTCATTAATGACGGCAATCGAATCTGATTCAGTGTTGCGCAATTTTAAAATGATTGCAGAGCCTTGGGATGTCACTCGCTATTCCCTCGGTGATTTTCCGCATCCCTGGCGGGAATGGAACGATGTCTATCGAGATTCAGTACGCCAGTTTTGGCTCGGTGATCTTGAGCGCGGCTTCGGCGAAGGTGTATCCGATATTGCCAACAGTATTAGCGGCTCGAGTTCGATTTTTTACTATCGCGGTCCAACTTCATCTATTAATTTCATTGCAGCCCATGATGGCTTTACCTTGCATGACATGGTGACCTATAACGAGAAAAATAATGCGGCGAACAGTGAAAATAACGCCGATGGAAGTGATTCCAACAGATCCTGGAACCTAGGTGTTGAAGGTGAAAGTGATAACAATGAAATTCAGGCAACACGTCACCAGATAAAGAAATCGATGTTGGCAACATTATTGCTCTCCTCAGGGGTTCCAATGCTCAATATGGGCGATGAAGTTAGTCGAACTCAAGGTGGTTCCAACAATGCATATTCGCTTCCGCTTGAATTTACTGATGAAAGCGAGGCAAGCTTTCATGGCGGTTGGGCCCTTCCCTGGGATTTAACGCCAGAGGCGGCAGATATTTTGGCCACTGTTCAGACACTGTCGAATATTCGGCGCACATATTTAGCCGATGCTGCATCCGAGTTCTTTACCGGCATTGTTGATCAAGGAACCAAACGAAAAGATATTGCTTGGTTTTCACTCGGTGGTCGCGAAATGAGCGATACCCACTGGGCTGATGAAGAGAAACGAAGTATCACTGTCTTAGTTGAGGCCGATCCAGTTCGCGGTTTATTGCTCTTAATGAACTCATCTACTAGTGAAACTGTTTTCACTCTCCCTGATCAACAATGGGGCGAAACATTTCGATGCATATTTGATGCAAGTCAAGACGTACTCACATATGAGCCCATGATCGCCGCACCAGGCTCGAAGATTTCTGTGCCAAAACACACTACGCAGGTCTGGCTAGTCTCTCGTACTAGGCAGTAAATGCAGTTGACGAGTAATATCTAACAATCATGTTGGCACTCATAGCACCCGGTCAGGGTTCACAAACTCCAGGAATGCTCAACTCTTGGATTGAAGATCCGACATCAAAGAGTTTGTTGGAAAAGTGGTCGGCAGATATTGATTTAGATCTCGTGCGCCTTGGAACAACGGCCGAGGCCGATGAGATAAAAGATACGGCCAATGCCCAACCACTTATCGTTGCCACCTCTTTATTAGCAGCCCACGTACTTGGTATTAAAGAATATGCAGTTGTCTCTGGTCACTCAGTCGGCGAACTCGCTGCCGCAGCACTAAGCGGTGCTATCAGCGAGTCAGATGCACTACGTCTTGTTCGCACTCGTGGAATCGAAATGGCAAAAGCGGCCGCAACAAAACCTGCTGGAATGTCGGCTGTTCTCGGTGGTGATCGAAGCGAAGTCCTCGCGGCTATTGAATCTTTATCGTTGGTCGCCGCAAATGACAACGGAGCAGGTCAGATAGTGGCAGCTGGAGATCTAACTGCTCTTGCCGCTCTTGCCGAAAACCCACCAGCGGGTGCACGAGTTCGTGCTTTGGCTGTTGCCGGTGCATTTCATACCTCTTATATGTCATCGGCTGTTGCACCACTAAGTGACTTGGCTGCCAGCATTAGCGTTCATCCACCGTTGATCCCTTTTATCTCGAATAAAGATGGTGCACTCGTTAGATCCGGCAGTGAAATCGTGGCCCGAATCGTTAATCAAATCGCAAACCCCGTTCGCTGGGATCTATGTATGCAGGCGTTGAAAACAATGGGAATCACGGGTGTCATTGAATTGCCACCGGCCGGGACTCTGGTTGGCTTGCTCAAGCGCGCAGTGCCCGACATTGAAAACTTCGCGTTAAAAAGCGCACTCGACCTAGATGCTGCTCGCGAATTCGCAGGAAGGCACCAATGAGTATAAAACTTCCCGACATGGGCAATAGTCGGATTCTCTCTGTCGGTTCTTACCGGCCCAAGCGCCTAGTTCCTAATAGCGAGATCGTTGATTTGATTGACTCAAATGATGAGTGGATTCAACAACGCACTGGTATTCAAAGCCGTCGCTTTGCTGGCCCTGATGAAACAATAATTACGATGGCGCAAGCTGCAAGTGAAAGCGCCCTGCTTCGTGCAAAATTAACGATAGCCGATATTGACACAGTAATTGTGGCAACGATTACATATCCAGTTCAAGCACCTAGTGCGGCAACCGACTTAGTAAGAGTATTAGGCAATCCAAAAATTGCAGCCTTTGATATTAGCGCGGCCTGCGCTGGCTTTTGCTATGGCGTTGCGATGGCCAGCGATTTAGTTCGCGCTGGAACATCTAAAAATGTTTTAGTCGTTGGCGTTGAAAAGCTTTCAGATTTTCTTGATCCGACCGACCGTGGAACCGCATTTATTTTTGGTGATGGGGCAGGCGCCGTCATTGTTGGAGGAAGCGTTGAGCCTCTCATTGGTCCTTCGGTATGGGGATCAGATGCCGAATCGCGGGATGCTATTTCATTTAGCCCTGATTACACTGAATTTAGGAACTCGCCCGATAAGGGTGTGACCGAACTAGGCTGGCCATATATTTCCCAGCAAGGTCAAACTGTTTATCGTTGGGCTGTATTTACAGTTGGCAAGATTGGAATAAAAGCACTTGAAGCAGCTGGTGTGCGTCCTGACGAGCTCGGTGCATTCATTCCGCATCAAGCAAATATGCGCATCATTGAGTCAATGGCTAAAGAGATTAAGATTCCTGCAAATGTTGTCATCGCCGATGATATTCGTGTCAATGGAAATACCTCAGCGGCATCGATCCCACTGGCTATGGATGCACTCTTGGAAAAACATCCCGAACTCCATGGCCAACTGGCACTTTTGATCGGTTATGGCGCAGGCCTTGTATATGCCGCTCAAGTTGTGCAATTGCCGCCTAAACCTTGAGATTTACGCCACTTAGACCCCTCAATACTCGTAAGTAAGCCGTTTTTCATAGAGAATAACGCTCTATTGATTACAGTTATGAACTCGCTAACGGATGGAATAAATAAAATGGCACTTGCACAAGCTGACGTACTTGCAGGACTAAAAGAGATCGTCGAAGAAGTAGCTGGTATTCCTGCTGCATCAATCGAGATGGATAAGAACTTCACTGAAGATTTAGAAGTTGACTCACTGAGCATGGTTGAAGTTGTCGTTGCCGCAGAAGAGCGCTTCGGAATTAAAATTCCTGACGAGGCAGTTACTGATCTCATCACCGTAGGCGATGCTGTTAATTTCATCGTCAACGCAGCTAAGTAGTACGTAGAAAACTTCTCATCATGTCAGCTCGTCGCGTAGTCGTAACCGGACTTGGTGCGACTACGCCACTAGGCGGCGACGTAGCAACCACATGGCCCGCGCTTTTAGCTGGAACCAGTGGCGTCCGATTATTAACTGAGGATTGGGCACAAACACTTCCTGTTCATTTTGCTGCACGCGTTGCAGTAGAACCAAGTGAACAGATGGAGCGCGTAGAGATGCGTCGCTTAGATAGATCCGAGCAGTTTGCCGTAATCGCATCGCGCGAGGCTTGGAAAGATGCAGGCTCTCCTGACATTGATAAAGAGCGCTTAGGCGTTGTCATTGCATCGGGTATTGGCGGCGTTACAACGCTGCTCGACCAGTACGACATTTTGCGCGAAAAAGGCGCACGCCTTGTCAGCCCACACACAGTTCCTATGTTGATGCCTAATGGACCTGCAGCAAATGTTGGTCTTGAGCTACAAGCTAAAGCAGGAGTCCATACTCCGGTGAGTGCATGCGCTTCTGGAGCTGAAGCTATTGGTTATGCCTTAGACATGATCCGAAATAATCGCGCCGACATTGTTGTTAGCGGTGGCGTCGAAGCTGCAATCCATGCGATGCCAATGTCGGGATTTGCTGCGATGAAAGCCCTATCGACTAGAAATGATGATCCTGCACGAGCATCCCGACCATATGATTTAAATCGCGATGGTTTCGTTTTAGGTGAAGGCGGCGGAATCCTCGTTCTTGAAGAGTACGAACATGCACGTGCTCGCGGAGCCAAGATTTACTGCGAAGTATCGGGCCAAGGATTAACCTCAGATGGCTATCACATTGCCGCTCCGGACCCTGATGGTTCTGGTGTACAGCGTGCAATCAAATTCGCTCTTCGCGATGCGGGTTTAACTACTAAAGACATCGTGCATTTAAATGCCCACGCCACATCAACTCCCGCTGGCGATGTCGCCGAAGCAAATGCATTGCGCAAAGCCCTTGGCGCCGATGCAGATCACGTTGCAGTCTCTGCAACTAAGTCGATGACAGGTCACTTACTCGGTGGAGCTGGTGCGATTGAATCAGTATTTATTGTTAAGAGTTTGCAAGATCGATTAGCTCCCCCAACGATTAACATCGATGATTTAGATCCAGCCGTCACGGTCGATGTAGTTCGCGACAAACCCCGTGCGCTACCTCAAGGTGATATCGCCGCCCTAAATGACTCATTCGGCTTTGGTGGCCACAACGTAGTATTGGTTTTTAAGAGCATATAAATGCCAACGACTTCAGACAATCCGCGTGATCCAGAGTCACGCATTGCACGTCTAGTCGATGATGGAAAGTTTGAATTCCTTATCCCACGTACCGATTGTGGAGTAATCGTAGTTACTGGTTTAGTAAAGGGAAATAAAGTTGTAATTTTTGCATCCGATGCAACAATAAAGAGTGGCGCACTCGGTGTCGATGGCTCGAAAGTAATTGTTACTGCATACAAAGCGGCAATGGGCGCGCAAGTTCCGGTCATTGGAATTTGGCACTCCGGAGGCGCACGTTTGAGTGATGGTGTTGCATCCCTTGATGCTTTCGGTGAAGTCTTTCAATCAATGATTTCTGCCAGCGGGCGAATTCCTCAACTATCTTTAGTGCTTGGGCCAACTGCAGGTGGTGGGGCTTACGGACCAGCCCTTACCGATATCGTCGTGTTGGCACCCGAGGGAAGAATTTTTGTAACTGGACCCGATGTTGTTAAAAGTGTGACCGGTGAAGATATTGATATGGCCCTACTCGGTGGCCCAGAAGCGCATAAGAAAAATAGCGGTCTTGCGCACATTATTGCGCCAACCGAAGATGCCGCCTTTGAAGACATCCGCGATTTAACTGCCCTATTTGCTAATCAAGGCTTTATGCATCCAGAGGTTGCCGACTTAGATCTAAGCCAACTTGTTCCAGATTCAAAGATACGCACATATGAAGTGCGTCCATTGGTCGATGCCATTTTAGATAAAGACAGTGAAAAAATTGAACTGCTCTCCATGTGGGCACCGAATATGACAACAATTCTCGGTCGACTGGGCGGAGCCACAGTTGGAATTCTTGCTAATAACCCTGCGCATTTAGCTGGAGTTCTAGATGCATCAGCAGGTGAAAAAGCTGCACGCTTTGTCCGCACATGTGATGCCTTTGGTATTCCACTCATCGTTATCGCCGATGTACAGGGATTTCTTCCCGGTGCCGGTCAAGAGTGGGAAGGGGCAGTAAGGCGCGGAGCTAAGTTGCTTCATGCCTTCGGTGAAGCCGTTGTCCCACGAATTACTTTAATTACACGGCGTGCTTACGGTGGTGCTTACGTTGCAATGAATTCAAAAGCGCTCGGTGCAACGCGCGTATTTGCTTGGCCCAACGCCGAAGTTTCCGTTATGGGTGCAGTTGCTGCGGTTCGCGTTCTACACCGTCGATTGCTCGCCGATATACCGACCGAACAGCGCGAATCAATGGAGCTCGAACTCGCCGCAGAGCATGAAAAGATTTCGGGTGGTGTTGCCCGCGCGGTTGAAATTGGCGCAGTTGATGAAATAATCGACCCAGCTCTTACTCGCAGTATTCTGGCTAAGACAATTGCCCAAGCGCCCCATCGACGTGGAGCTCACAGCAATATTCCACTGTAAAAGGCGTATTGCAATAACTACTTATTTTTAGCTCGCTTTGGAAGCATCTCTGAAAACTCGGGAAATAAACCTTCAATTCGCAGAATGGCATAACCTACACGCACGATATTTCCGATACTTGGGTACACAATGAAACGCGGCTCCCATACGGGTGCGAACTTGGCATTGAAACGATACAGCGATTCCATTTGGACGAAGTGTGAAAAAAAGATCAAAATTTTACGCATTATTCGTGCAATAGGTCCGGCGCCTAGTTTCTTCCCTTTTTCAAAGATACTTCTAAATGAGGCAAAGTTAAGCGAAACATAATCAAAACCTAAGGGCTTAACGAAATTAATAGTTTGTTGGATCATTAATTCATTAACGCCTGTATCGGCGCTAGGCGCTCTACGCATTAAATCAAGGGAGACTGAATTATCTCCCCACGGTACGAACTGCAACATCGAAACCACTTCATTTTCGCGTTCACACCAAGTAATAAGACAGTCGGGATCTATTGGGTCACAGAATCTGCCCAGCGCCATTGAAAAGCCGCGCTCATCCTGACTCTTTCGCCATTGCTGCATTTTCACGGCCAGATCTTCGCGAAAACTCGCATCTAAATCGCGAACGAAGGCTGATTTAGCTGTGTAACCCAAGCGATTAATTCGGTTAAGGGTTTGCCGAACATTCTTCATAACTGGACCCTCGGTCGTGAAATCTTTCACAACCACAACTGCTTCATCGCCGATTTCTAAGGAGTCATAACCAGTTTCCCGAACCCAAATCTCTCCCGCCTCTTCCGAACATCCATAGATAGCTGGGATCCACGCATGCATCTCTGCAGTATTTAAAAATGCGGCCATCGCTGCTGGCCACGACTCTTGGTCGCCAATTGGATCGCCCGTTGAAATCATGACACTGCTTCGAACCGAATACGGGATAACCGCCTTCATGTTTGGTGACCACACCACAGATTTGTTATCGCGCAAAGCAAAGTAGCTCAGTGAATCTCGCTTAGAGCTGTGTTCAAGTAGCCCTCGTACGAGATGTGCATTCTCACTGCTCAATGCTGACTTGAGTAAAGCGGGTTTAAGGAATCTAATTAAAGTACCAACGGCAATTAAAATTCCTAGTCCGCCTAAAAGGAATTCAAGTCTTTCTTGACGGGCAGCTGATACGAATAGAACTGGACCAGAGACTCCTACCAGCCCTTTTACTGTGATCTCAAGGGCTTGGCTCAGGCTGACTGAAGTGAGAAATGAGTGTCGGTCAAAGTAAACAATAACCACCCCAAGTAAAAGCGCCAGGAGCGAACTACGAAAGAAGAAAACTACCCCTTGTCGCCTTGTGTATGGATCGGCGATCGTTTTAAAGATATTTCTATATCGCAGTAGCAACGACAAAATGACTACTTCAAGAACGAGTCTCGAAAGACCTAACGTCTGAAGTAAAAGATGTGGATTTCGATTTAACTCTAGAAATATATGCACCGATCGAATAACGGAAAAAACTATCAAGAGAGTCTGAAGCGTTGTCGCAAAAATCCATGCCCGACGGCGCCGTAATTTAATACTTCGTGCGCTCAAAAATAGACAGGAGGCGACAAGTATTGAAGCGACTTCATCACCAAAAAAGAATGTTGGGTTGGCCTGAACTCCCAATTTCCTAATGAAATGTGGAAATAAGTCCAGTGAAAAAAAGCCAAAGAGAGCTAGCGATTGAATATACAACAAAGTACTTACTAACCGGGATCGTCGTGCATTGTCCGTCAGTGAAGCCATGTTCCAATCATAACTGGTCTAATAACGGCGCGTAACTCTCAACTTAGTCAATGAGCTATTTTGTATTAAAAGTTACCGAAACCGTTGCAGTTACCGTCTTCTCGATAGTTGTAGTGTCATAGGCGCCGTAGTCAGTCGTCATCGTTGAATCTGGTGTTGTAATCTGAATCGGCCCAGCTTTCACATTTACTAGCGAGCCGAGTGCTCCGCCAACAGCTTTAGTCAGCGCTTCGGCGCGACCTTTTGCATCTTTCATCGCATCACTCATTAACTGTGGGCGAAGCTCTGGCAAGTTAGAAATGTAGTACTGAGGTCCATAGTTATTTACATGGATTCCAGTCTGCAAAAGAGATCCAATTCCCTGGCTGAGCTTAGAAATCAATTGGACATTCTTTGAACGCACAGTAACGTCACGGCTTGCACGGTAGGAAAGCGTTCTACCCGTTGCATTTCCATTGACGTATTCCTCGTTGGCATAGGTTGAAACTGCGCCAAGAGTTAATGCCTCAGCAGGTATTCCGCCTTTAGCTAAATAATCTGAAAGACCTACAACATCTGAATCGACCGATTTAACGGCGCCACCAACATTAGGTGCAGAAAGACTTACTGACAAAGTCCACACTGCATTATCGGCAGTTGCACTTGTCTTAGCTGAACCCGTGACGGTAATTCCATTTCCAGCACGTGTTGCGAAACCTGTTCCTACTTTAGTTAAACCAACGCCAAGTGCTAATGAAACAATAATGGCAGAAATAATAATTGTGACTGCTTTGCGGCGCTCGACCGTAATAATAGGTGACTCATTTAGTTGACTCATACCTTAAATTATACGCAACTAAATTGCGCGTAGGTGAGAAAGTTCTTGGTGATTGACGCCACGAAAACGTTCAAGTTCATTTTCCCAATCGCTACCAATGAGAAGTGCCAGACCAACGCGGATCGCCTCTTCATCAAAGGAGTTCTTTAGAACCTCGCCTATCTGGTTTTCACTAATTACTACGGCTCCGGATAAATCAGTCACAGCGCGGTGGATTCCAAGTTCGGGCGTAAATCTAAATAACTCTCCACCCGTGTTTGTATCTTCTTGCACTTCAAAGCTCAGGTAATGCCAACTTCGCAGCGCGCTTGCGATTGCAGCCGCGACTCCTTGGCGATCTCGCCACGTCAGAGTGCATTTATATGTACCGGCCTTTAACCCTTGGGGCGTCCAGTCACAGCCCGTTGAGGTCCCCAGTAGATCCGATAGCGCCCAGTCAATATGGGTGCGAAGGGCCGATGGGGCGCTGTGAATGCGTAACTGACCCCGGGTGGCCAAGGCTCCAGAGGCTCTATTTAATCGTTGCATTGAAAACTCCTAGCAAGGACGCCGATTGCGACCTTCCCCGGCCGCCTTTTCGCACCTGCTAGTGGCTTAATTACACACCCTGGTGGCTAAAACTGTCCAGTCCCACTTTAGGTTTACGCGTCGGTAGGCGCTACAGTTGGCCCCAGTCCGACGCTTAATCAGTACCCGTATCATGTAATACATATTCGGTATCGCTGGCGCAAGAGGAAGACCGTGATCCGAGGATTTCTCGGAACACC
Organism: uncultured Actinomycetes bacterium; assembly: GCA_903832395.1. Classification (GTDB taxonomy): domain Bacteria; phylum Actinomycetota; class Actinomycetes; order Nanopelagicales; family Nanopelagicaceae; genus Planktophila. Next base: position 12,856 of record CAILBF010000095.1, read on the forward strand.
CACATATCGAAGGAAAAGTAAAACATGGCAACAGGTACAGTTAAGTGGTTCAACTCTGAAAAGGGTTTCGGTTTCATTGCAGTTGATGGTGGCGGACAAGATGTATTCGTTCACTACTCAGCAATTCAAGGAAACGGTTACAAGTCTCTTGAAGAGGGTCAGGCAGTTTCGTTTGAGGTCGTACAGGGTCCAAAGGGTCCTCAGGCTGATGCAGTAAACCCTGCCTAATTTCCACAGCTTTATAAATAACCCTCACCGGCAACGGTGGGGGTTATTTTTTTGGAATTGGTGGAACCGCGCCAACTTTAGCTAATAATTTTGCAACTGCCTTTGCTGGAGATGAATCTGTTCCAGCTTTCCATTTATCTAAATAACTCCATGGATATAACTCACCACGACGTACCCACCATGCACCTGCACTCACTGGAGTGGGCCATGAAATTCCAAAGTGAACATGCGAGGCAGTTCCTTTAGCATCACCGGAATCTCCCAGTTTTCCTATTAAGTCTCCAGCAGCAACACGCACGCCAGGTTCAATCCCATCGGCAACTTTCATTAAATGCGATCCGTAATAGCGAACACCATCATCGCCAATAATCGATACATATAAACCGCCACGGTCGGCGCCTAAATTAGTTTTGTAGTTGTATTTATCGACTCGGTTAACTTCATCGACTACCCCACTCGTAACAGCAACAAATGCGCAGCCTTTTTTGCCCAAAATATCGGTTGCTGGATAGTCGTGGTGGGAATGAGCGTAGGTCACCACACAGCCTCTAATTGGAAATACATATAAAGGTGATGCCGACGCAGAAATTACTTGCGTAGATATGGCGGACGCAAGAACTACAACCACAATTCGCAAAAACTTTTTGTTTTTCATTGCGTTAAGAGTAACTGCAAGAGAGCAAAGCGTTAGTTAAGCGGTTCAGACCCCGCTGACCCTCATATAACTCAGCATTAGGGATTGCCCCAGTATCTCGCTGAGCGTGAGGTTCAAAAAGAGGGTCTACTGTGGTTATTACATATGAAAACCCTAATTATCAACGATCAGGCCTTCGAGCTCGCACTCCTGGCCTCTGCGTTGACCCAACACGGAGCAAGGGTTATCGGTTCAACCGACAATGTTACCGATGCCATGGCCCTGTTTGAGCTGCATAAACCTAAAGTCGTTATCGTTGATATTAGATTCAATCACCAACATGCAATTGATTTATGTAAAGAGTTCCGAAGCATTAACCCCTTAGTTGGCCTCATCATTATCGCGGACTGCCCAGATCTTAGAATCCTAGGAATTACCGTTGGTGAGATTCCTTATGGCTCGCAGCTAATTCTTAAATCAGTCTCGAACGTCGTTGAGATCATCTACCAGTCAATTGCGCTCTCAATCCTGGCGGCAAAGTCAAAGCAGACTTACCTTTGGGCAGGGCGAGACGACATCATCAATGGCCCCGAATTTATCTCTGTCCTTGCCGGCTTAACTGATATCCAAATTGAAACTATGCGCCTCATCGGTAATGGCTTAAGCAACGCCGAAATTTCACGAGTGCGATTCGTAACTGAAAAATCAGTTGAACAGATTGTCACAAAAATCTCACAGTACTTTAATGTTGGCTCTGATCGAACCAAAAACCAAAGAGTTTTACTTGCCGGACAATACTTTAAATGGGTAGGCGCCCTTAGGAGATAGAGTTTCTCGCCGCCCTCGAATCGGTCGTTGTTACTGAAACTGCAATGGTCGACGTTTTGCCGGTTTGGGTTGAAAGTGCTCTAACCCGAACGTCACCGCCAATTGCTAATGGCATCGAATAGCCACTTACCGTTTGCGGTGAATTCGCACTCGTCGTCGTCATTATTGTGTTGATAGTTCCCGCACATGTTCCCGTATTCTCATTCCAAGCAGCACTAGCTGTTCCCGCACCAGCCACATTGCACGTTTGCAATTTGATTGAGTTAGTGGTTGTCACGGTAACGGTTTGGGTGATCGCAAGCGTTTGAATAGCGATGTTTCCAGAGTTTTCGATGGTGAAATATGCATCAAGGGATGCAGACTTCACTCCCCCGCCAGGACAGGCACTGCTAAATTTCAAAGTTGTATAATTGGGCGAGGTATTTGGGCCGAGCGTTAAAGTCACTCTATTATTAGCATTATCTATAGTTGCAATCGTATTCGTACCCGAACTCACGATTCCCGTTCCGGTTACGGTCATTCCTACAGCTAGCGCGGCGGTAGAGGTTTGGAGTCCTACTCTCTTACTTGAGTTGCTCCACCCGTTACCGTCGGTCGTTAGATAATAATCAGTTGTAATACAACATGAAACGGAGGCATCTCCAACCACGTACGTTAAATAGTTATCGGCATAGTTACCGATAACGGGATTATTGCCGGTTGCGGAAAAAGTAATCTCTCGAGTGCCATAATTAACGGCAAGTATTGTGCTCACTACGGGGTTCACGCCGGAGTTAAGCGTTATTGTCATTCCGACGGCGATTGAATTGGACCAACCGGATGTTTGGAACTTCACTTTCTGCCCTAAGTCGTCCCATCCCCCTCCATCAGTTGTGATGTAATACAAAGGGACTCCAGGACAGAACGAAACTGCGGCAGATAATGGTGTTATCGGTCCATATGCATTTCCAGTTAATGCGGCATTTGCATCAAAGCCCGCAAAAGCTCCCCATGCTGCCGTTGAAATGTTTAGTGACGCTGAATTGTTTGTCGATGCCTTTAATGATGCAAAGGCAAGATCGGTCTGGGTAGTTGTAAGCAGCAGCAATGATGCCACCAAAACTATCCAGACCGATCTACGCTTCATGATTTAACTAGCTCCTAGATTAGGAGTTTCCAGTAGTCAACGCTGGTTGCTTAACTTCTACCGTCCATGTTACCCAAGCATTTTTACCTTGGATCGAAGCTGGATCCAATGCCGGAGTTGCATACAACGCATTTGTTTTTCCATTGACAGTTGTCTCTGTCTTATCTGGAATATAAAGCGTGTACATGAGGTGATTAACGTAAGCCGGTGTGTTGATTAAGTTAGTCATTGCCGTTCCGCTAACGCCTGCGGCGATTAGAGTGGCAATTGGCACGGCTCTATTTAGTACAGTGGCCGTTCCGGAGCCAGTGCTAATTACATCAGATGGCGATGCACATGTTGCTGCAGAGGAAGAAGACCCTGCAGTAAATGTCCATGCAGCTGCGCAGTTTTGGACCCAGACTCTGATGCCGCTTGTTACCGCTGCAGCTCCAGTCGTCAAAATAGCATCAGCTGATCCAGCCGTGATAATGGTGCCGCCTGAACCTGCAGATGTGTATGCAGTAATTCCAAGGTCTGGTGTAAGGAATGCCAAATCTCCGTCGTTGGTGTAATCAACGAAACGAGTTTGTGTATCCAATGGCTTCATTCCAGTAATTGCAGTTCCGAAACCTGCCGATGCTGAACCAGCTGACAGAGTAAGCGATAGCTTTCCTGAGTTTATATTTTGGTTAGCGGTATTGAATGCAGTTGCATTAAGTGCAGCACCTGCTCCGCCGACTATATTTGCTATACCGATGGTGGCAGCAATCCCAAGGACTGCAGCCTTGCCCATGAAGCCCGTAATGGACCATGAACCCTTATGTAGATCGAACTTGCCTAACATGATCCATCCTCATTTTCTCGAAAGACGCCTAGCGATTTACTAGACGGCAAATGTGTTGTTTTTATCCGTTGCACGTGGGTGTAGCCAAAATCAGAGATATGGTCGCTCCCCTGAATTCGATGCAACTGGCACCGGCCCTCCAGAGAGCAATGGCTCTGAGGGGGCAATGGTTTTATCTAGTGATTTCAAATGCTCTTTAACTAAATGTTCTACGCGCGTAGCGATATCGCTCTCCTGGGTAGAGATGTTCGAAGTTTCTTCCATTTCCACGTTTGATTTACGCATTTTCCGCATGAGATAAACGAGGTAAGCAATCAGAGCCACGATTCCACCAACTCTTCCAACTGTCGATGAAAGTGAATTGAGCGCATAACCGACTTTAGGAACGACGGTAACAACTCGCCTTAGTGATGCATCGGCATTGAAAGTCAGGGCCGGGGTGTCCGCTGCCGGGTTAGCATCGCCCTTCGTAGTAATTGTGTATTGGGTATTGTCAGTGGTCTTTACTTCCACTACTCGGTGAGATACCTGTTCAAAACTTTTAGGATTTTGTACTAGAACCACGTCACCAATATGTACATCACGAGCCAGAACTACATTTGTAACGATTCCGTCGCCCGCGGCCATGTAGGGCTTCATGCTTTGAGACAGAACGGTGAAAACACCGATGCCAAAGTAGGACGACGCCAGAGCTGGTGCAACCATGAGGAAGATCGACATGGATGCAAATACAACAGTTGAATTGCGCTTTGCCTTCTTTGCTTCTTTATGTGGCATTTTGTAGCCCTTTCTGCATTCGTGTACTAATAGTGATTAATTTGTGAGTAATAAATTACTTTGCAAAAGTTAAATGAGAGGAAAAATAGTTGCAAGTTAAAATGCGCTTTTTATATATTTTGAGGGGATTACTCATCGAAGGAATCAGGGGAAACCCATCTAGGCGAACTTAGATTGCCTACCATTTAATTTGAGGGGACTTCTCTTTGAAACTGAGGGATACCACTTGATATTGCAAAGACAAGGGATATCCCATCCCTCAGCGCAGGACAAACCCATCAATCAATGGAATTCTACGCTCATAACTACAACTTATGTGGACTGGGAGTGCCATGAGTACGGCTTTGACGCAATCGGAATTACAGATATCTGTTCTTGTTGTAGAAGATGAAAATCTAACTCGCGCCTTAATGTCGAAGCTTTTAACAACCTCTGGTTTTCGCGTTGTTGGGTCAGCCCCTGATGCGGCATCGGCAATGGTTATTAATCGCCAACAACGCCCACAGGTTGCAGTCATCGATATTAATTTAGGTGCTGGACCAAGCGGGTTAGATCTCGCACATGCGCTTCGAAAAGTATCTCCACGTATTGGAATTGTTTTTGTAACAGTAGTTGCAGATGCACGCACTCTTGGTCCAAATTTGCCGGAAATGCCCCCAGCATCTTTATATATTAATAAGGCTGAAATTCAGACTGCTAACCAGTTAATTGACACTATTCAGGGTGCTTATGCACTCGTTCATACTGACATGCCGAAAGAAAAAGAGAGTGTCAAGTTAGTTAGCGAGCCATTTACCGATCTTCAAATCGAACTAATGCGAATGATTTCACTTGGTATGTCGAATGCTTCAATAGCAGCTGCGAGATTTACAACAGTTAAATCAACTGAAAATGCTATAGCTCGTCTTGCAAAGAAATTGAACATAGCTAGCGACGAAAAAAATAATCAAAGAGTTTCCATCGCGCGAGCTTTTTATATGTTGAATTTCAAGACAAAGCTGCACGAGTAACGAAGAACATAGACGCTTAATACACCTCTTGGGGCCAACCTAATCGTGCGACTAAATTGGCTTCGAAAACCGATTTATAGGCTCTTTTGTGGGGTAAATTGCTCGAAATCTCTTGGTTTGATCGCTCTGTAACGCGCATCCGCATTGCAATTCCTGCATTAGAGTTAGCCGTTGCAGGGGGCGGTAGCTCAGTTGGTTAGAGCCCTGAACTCATAATTCAGTCGTCGTCGGTTCGAGCCCGACCCGCCCCACTCTTAGCTCTTTAACTCGTTACGTATCTTCCGTCTCGGTACTTTTCACTAGCTTTTGTGTCACGGTTACAGTCCACTTTATCCAAGTATTTTTACCTTGTAGGGATGTTGGGTCTAGGGCAGGATTTGCATACAGTGCGTTAGTTTTTCCGTTGACCGTAGTCTCGGATTTTGCTGGTATATAAATCATGTATCTAAGGTGGTTGATGGCACCGGCTTTAGTATTCAAATTACTCATTGCAATAGCACTGGAAACTAAATTCGCAATTGGTACTGCCCTATTTAGAGCCGTAGCTACTCCCGATCCAGTGCTAATCACATCCTGTGCAGCAGAGGCACATGTTGCAGATGCCGTAGATGCCGTAGATGATCCAACTGTAAAACTCCAATTAGTAGCGCAGTTTTGCACCCAAACCCTAAGACCATTTTTCGCCGCCGTGGAACCAGTTGTCAGAATTGCATTAATAGATGTCGAAGTAACAACTGCGCCTCCTGAGCCTGCAGATGTGTATGCAGTGATACCCAAGGTTGGGGTGGCAAATTCCACAGTGCCCGAATTGGTGTACTCAACGAAACGGGTTTGAGTATCGAGTGGTTTCATTCCAACAATTGCTGAATCAAATCCAGCAGATAATGTTCCGTTGGATGATGTTCCGGCTATGAGGTTCAATAATAGTTTTTGGTTTTTTACATCATCAGCATTTGACGATTGAAGAGCGGGCGTGGCAAATAAAGAAAAAGAGAGCAAGCCTGCCAATAGAGGACCCAGCACATTCATCCGGGTACCTTACTTAAATTGCTTCACTTTGCTCTGACGCCTCGATTAGAGCAATCCCCCCTATTTCTTATTCTGCGTTTTGGGCTTCGATTGAGCGTAAATCTCGAAGTAAAAGTTGGGAAGTGTAAGGTTTAGCAGTGAACACACATGGTCAACTAGCCCTCGTCGGCTCAGGTGAATATCTACCTGCAATGGCTGAGTTCGAAGCTTCGCTTTTAAAAAACGGTCCA
>CAILBF010000096.1 GCA_903832395.1 uncultured Actinomycetes bacterium
GCGCAGCTTTAATAAAAGTCCGCGCTCTAAAACACCACTGGGCACGGTTGGATCTCCAACTGCACCGAGCAAAATTACATCGGCCTTAGCAATTTCTGCGAGAGTGGCATCAGGTAGAACTTCACCAGTACGGTGCCAAAATGCTGCACCAAGATCATAGGCAGTTCGCTTGAACTCAACTCCGTATTTCTTGGCTACGACGTCTAGAACTTTAAGGCCTTCATTGACAACTTCAGGTCCGATTCCATCACCGGCGATAACAGCTAAGTTGATAGTTTTCATTTAATCCACCAAAAATACTGATCGAACGAACTCGGCATCTGTATCCTTCTTAACTTTTGCGACTATCTCTTCGCTCACATGTGAATCTACGGTTAAGGCCATCAGGGCTGTGCCGCCAACTTCGCTTCGGGCTACCTGCATTGCGGCAATATTTACTTTTGCATCCCCCAAAGTATGGCCAACAGTGCCAATAATTCCTGGGCGATCAACGTAACGAATGAAGAGAATATTATCCGTTGGCGGAAGATCAAGGCGGAATGAATCAATAGCAACAATCTTTTGCGTCTGTTTAATTCCCATGAGCGTTCCTGCAATCGTCATTGCTTTTCCACTTCCAGTTGTTGCTCGCAGAGTGATCATCGAACGGTATTCAGGGCAATCTGCTGTGGTTGTAACTGCCGAAACCATTCCGCGCTCTGTTGCAAGACCTGGGGCGTTAACATAAGTAACTTCTTCTGCGCCAACCGCCAAGAGTGCGCCTTTGAGTGCGCTAATTCCGAGAATCGACGAATCATGAATTGAGATTTCACCTTTAACAGTGACATCTATATTTACCGGTAGCTCGCCGAGTAGCTCGGTTGCAATCTCTGACATCTTTTCAACAAGTGGCAGCGATGGGCGAATATCTTCATGAATCACGCCACCTTTTACGTTGACGGCATCAGGTACAAGTTCACCAGCTAAAGCTTTACGAACCGATACGGCAACGGCAATACCTGCACGCTCTTGGGCCTCATCTGTTGATGCACCTAAGTGCGGCGTTGCAATGACGTTATCTAAAGTGAACAACGGAGAGTCCGTGCATGGTTCGGTAACGTAAACATCTAGACCTGCACCAGCGACGCGACCTTCAACGATTGCGTCGTATAAAGCCGCCTCATCCAGAACTCCGCCACGCGCTGCGTTAACTATGCGCACAGCTGGCTTAACTTTCTTGAGCGCTTCAACACCAATTAAATTGGCAGTCTCTTTAGTTTTAGGTAAGTGAATCGTGATGAAATCTGAGGTGCGAAGAAGCTCATCTAAATCAACGAGTTTTACGCCAAGTTGAGCAGCACGGGCCGGCTGCAAATATGGATCGTATGCGATGACATCCATGCCGAAGGCCTGCATACGCTGGGCTACTAACTGTCCAATACGTCCGAAGCCAACGATTCCAAGAGTCTTTTCAAAGAGCTCAGCGCCCGTGTATTTAGAGCGTGCCCACTTGCCGTTACGAAGTGCAGCGTGAGCCGGTGAAATAAAACGCGCAGATGCAAGCAGAAGTGAGATCGCCAATTCGGCGGCACTTACTATGTTGGAAGTCGGTGCGTTAACAACCATGACACCCGCAGCAGTTGCTGCAGGAATATCAACGTTATCTAAGCCAACACCTGCACGGGCAATAACTTTTAAACCCTTTGCAGCATCGATAGCTTCGGCATCCATCTTCGTTGCAGAGCGAATCAAAACTGCATCAACGCCTTTAGTCAGAGCAGCTAGAAGCTCGTCGCGATTTGCTCCGTCACAATTAATGACTTCAAAATCTGGACCAAGTGCCTCGAGCGTTGCCGGACTTAACTCCTCAGCGATTAAAACAACGGGTTTAGCCACGCGCCACGCTGCCTTCTTTGTAATCATCACCCTTTGAACTCTTCATCCAAGAAAACATCTTACGAAGTTCACGACCAACGGCCTCGATTGGATGGGTCTCTCCCTTAGCGCGTAGCGCCTTGAACTCAACTCCGCCAGCTTCTAGATCATCAATAAAGCGCTTAGCAAATACTCCGCTTTGAATATCGGCAAGAACTGCCTTCATATTCTCTTTTACATGGGGATCGATAACGCGTGGGCCTGATACATAGTCACCAAACTCAGCTGTGTCAGATACTGACCAACGCTGCTTTGCAATTCCACCCTCGTACATTAAATCAACGATGAGCTTTAGTTCGTGAAGGCACTCAAAGTAAGCAACCTCTGGCTGATATCCAGCTTCAGTTAGAACTTCAAAGCCATACATTACGAGTTGGGATGCGCCGCCACAAAGAACTGACTGCTCACCGAATAAATCGGTCTCTGTCTCTTCAGTGAAAGTTGTTAAAATTCCGCCTGCACGTAATCCGCCAATTGCTTTGGCGTATGAAAGTGTCAAAGGCCAAGCATTTCCAGTTGCATCCTGCTCAACTGCAACGATTACTGGAACTCCACGGCCTGCCGAATATTCGCGGCGCACTAAGTGTCCTGGGCCCTTTGGAGCAACCATGCAGACATCA